>DASUJH010000020.1 GCA_036279355.1 Gemmatimonadales bacterium | reverse complement strand
GGTGCCGGGTTCATCGGATCGCACATCGCCGAGGCGTACCTCGCAGACGGGTGGGAGGTCACGGTGCTCGACGACCTCTCCCGCGGGCACGAGCGCAACGTGCCGAAGGGGGTGTGCTTCGTCCGCGCCGACATCCGATCGCCCGAGGCGCGCCGCACGCTGGCCGAGGGGCGGTTCGACGTGCTCAACCACCATGCCGCGCAGATCGACGTCCGCATTTCGGTGGACCGCCCCGCGTACGACGCCCACATCAATCTCGTCGGCTTCGTGAACCTGCTCGAGGGCGCGAGCGAGGGCGGCGTGCGCCGGGTCGTGTTCGCGTCGAGCGGCGGCGTGGTGTACGGCGAGACCAACGTGTTTCCGACGCCCGAAACCGACGGCAAGCGGCCGGTGTCCCCCTACGGGGTGAGCAAGCTTGCCGGCGAGCACTACCTGCGCGCGCTCGGTGCGCTCCGCGGGTTCGACGGGATCGCGATGCGATACTCGAACGTGTTCGGACCGCGCCAGGACCCCAAGTCCGAGGCCGGGGTGGTGTCGATCTTCGTGTCGCGCATTCTCGATGGTAAGCCGCTCACCGTGTTCGGCGACGGTCTGCAGACCCGCGACTACGTCTTCGTGCGCGACGTGGCGCGCGCCAACGTGCTCGCGAGCACCTGTCCGGTCCCCGCCGGCGACGGCATCGATGCGCGCGCGTTCAACGTCGCCACCACGCGCGAGCGCAACGTGCTCGAGCTGGCCGAGTCGGTGATGGGCGTGATGGGGCGGCGGGTGCCGCTCGAGTTCGCCGCCGCGCGCCCCGGTGAGCTGCTCCGGAGCGTGCTCGATGTGACCAAGGCGGGCCGGGGGCTCGGCTGGCGGCCCGAATACCGGTTCGAGGACGGCCTCATGCAACTCGTCGAGTGGTTCAAGGAGGTCCCGCGGTGATGCTGCAAGCTCCACTCTCGATCCCCCGCTCATCGTGGGACCTGGTTCTTGTCTCGAGCACGGAAACGAAGATCGTCCTCGCCATCACCGCGCTCTTCTCGCTGGTGTCATGGTTCATCATCATCGCGAAATGGTGGCAGTTCCGGCGGCTCAACCGGCAGGCCGATCGTTTCTTCTCCGAAATGGAACGGTCGACCCGACTGCAGGAGGCCTATCACGCGGTCATGAAGCAGCCGCCCTCGCCCTACACGCGGCTCTTCCGCGAGGCGGTGACCTTCTACTCCGAGCTGCGTCCCGGCGCGCTCCGGGACGACCGCGCCGGTCAGCAGCATGCGTTGACAGGCACCCAGCTCGAGGCGCTCAAGATGGTGCTCGGGAAGGAGGTCGCGGCTGAACGCGACCTCATGGGACACTTCGTGCCATGGCTCGCCACCATCGGGTCGGTGAGCCCGCTCCTGGGCCTCCTCGGCACCGTGCTCGGTGTGATGGACGCGTTCATCGGGATCGCCTCGCGTGGCTCGGGCAACATTTCGGCCGTGGCCCCGGGCGTGGCGGAGGCGCTGGTCACGACGGTGGCCGGCCTCGCGGCGGCAATCCCGGCGGTGATCGCATACAACCTCTACGTGAACCGGGTGCGGCTCTTCGCCGGCGAGCTCGAAGGGTTTGCCAACGAGCTGGTCGGGACCATGGCGCGCGAGGGGCTGGTCTAAATGGCGGCAAGCCTGGGGGGCGGACTCGGCAGCCAGCGCGGCGAGCTGCCGCTCAACGCCGACATCAACGTCACCTCGCTGGTCGACGTCGCCTTCGTGCTGCTGATCATCTTCATGATCGCTGCGCCCATCATGCAGGGCGGCGTCGAAGTGGAGCTGCCGCGCGCCGAAGCCCGCCCCCTCACGGCCAAGGAAGGCATGGTCATCTCCGTGAGCCGCGACGGTAAGATCTACGTGGACAACACGGCGGTGTCGTACCGTGACTTTCGCACCACCTTCCGCGCGCTGGTCGCGACGCGGAAGCCGAGCGGCGTGTATCTGCAGGCGGACACCCGGGTCCCGTACGGTGATGTCGTCCGCGTGCTCGCCGTGATTCGAACTTCCGGCGTGCAGAACGTCGGGCTCGTCGCGGCGGACGAGTCGGAACCGTGAGGACGCGGACGCCCGTCAGGAAGGATCGGCCGGGCGTAGCGGTGGGGCTGGTCGGTACGGCGGCGCTGCACGCGGCGCTGATCGCCGCGCTCGTCGGCGCGGCGAAACCGCCGGAGGCGTTGCCGCCGGCCTATGCGGTGGAGCTGGTCGCCGCGCCGGCACCCGACCCGCAGCTCAAGCGGGCCGCGCCGGAAGCCATTCCTACGCCCCCCGCGGAAAAGGCGGTTCCGCTCAAGGCGCCAGAGAAGAAGGTGAAGGCACCGAAGCTCGAGCCCAAGCCGCCGCCTGAACCGCCAAAGGAAAAGCAGGAGCCGCCGCCCAAGACCCGCGCGCCCGAGCCGCCGCTCCCCGGCGAGACGCCGAGCACCGGCACCGACGTGGCGACGGTGAAGACGCCGGGGCTCGAGTTCGCCTACCCCGAGTACCTGCGCAACATCGTGGGCCAGGTGTATCGGCGATGGGAGCGCCCCTCCGGGAGCGCGGCGCTCACGGCGGAGGTGAGCTTCCTCATTCTCCGGGACGGATCGGTGCGCGAAATCAAGTTCATCCGATCGTCCGGCAACTTCGCCTTTGACCTCGACGCCCAGGGCGCGATCGAGGCGGCGGGCAACGCCAAGGCGTTCGGCCCGCTCCCCGACGGCTATCCGGCGGACGTGCTGCCGGTTGATTTCTACTTCACGCCAAGGCCTCAATGACACGAGTGACAACGCGACGCACGACGGCCATCGGCGCGGCGGTGACCGCTTGCTGGGTGGCAGCGCTTGCGCTCCCTGCCCCCGCCGCCGCGCAGGACACGACGCAGGCGAGGGAAGGTGTCCGGGTGGGGATCAACTACACGCCGGGCACGCGGCCCGGTCTCGTGGTGGTTCCCGGGACGGGCATCGATTCGGTGCGGGCCATCGTGCAGCGCGACCTGGATTTCAGCGATCGGTTCGAGATGATCAATCTCGGGACGCCGGGCACCGCAGGCGATGCGGCGCCGGCGGGTCCGCTCAACTACGGGCTGTACAAGACGCTCGGCGCCACGTTTGCCCTCGAGCTGGTGGACGAAGGCACCCGGGTCACCGCCCGGCTGCACGACGTCGCCAGCTCCACGCTCCGCAACCAGACGAGCGTCACGCTGCCGCCGCCGTCCGACGCCAACTTCCGCCTCGCGGTGCACGTGCTGAGTGACGAGGTTGCGCGTTGGGCAACCGGTATCCCCGGCATCGCGGCGACGCGCATCCTCCTCGTCATGAACGGCCGGGTTTACCAGGTCGACAGCGACGGGTTTGGCATGCGCCCACTCACTCCCGAGGGGCGTACCGCGCTCTCGCCAGTCTGGTCGCCCGACAACCGGAGCTTCGCGTACACCCGGTTTGCCGGCGGGCGCGGCGGCGTGTTCGTGCAGACGATTGCGACGGGCGAGGCGGTGCAGGTGCCCGGCACCGAGACGGCGCTCAACATCACGCCAGCGTTCTCGCCCGACGGCCGATCGGTGGCGTACGCCCATTCCGACGAGCGGGGGACGAACGTGTTCGTCGCCGACGTGGCCAAGCACTGCTGTGCGCAGCGCTTGACCGTGGGGGGCTTCGCGGACAACTTAAGTCCGACCTTTTCTCCAGACGGGCAACGGATCGCCTTCATCTCCACCCGATCGGGGCCGCCGCAGGTGTACGTGATGGCGGCCGACGGCACGGATCAGGAGCTGTTCGCACCGTTCGACTTCGGGTCCTCCGGGAGCTCGAACGCGCCCGAATGGTCCCCCGATGGGTCATCGGTAGTCTTTCATCGCGAAGTTTCGGGCACCCCCCAGCTCTTCGTGCTCACGGTTGCCGGGCGCAATCTGCGGCAGCTCACGTCGTCGGGCCGCAACGAGGATCCGACCTGGGCGCCCGACGCACGACACGTCGCCTTCGTTTCCGACCGGAGCGGCCAACGGCAACTCTGGGTGATCGACAGCGAAACCGGCCGAGTGCGCCAACTGAAAACGCCGGGCCGCGCCCGGCTCCCTTCGTGGTCCCGCCGGCTGGCCGGGGCCGCGCTCGCCCCCAAACCCTGATGCAGGAGTGACGATGCGCGTCTCCTCGTTGTTGAGCGTCCTGGTCGCGGCTGGTGTCCTGGCCGCCTGCGGTAAGAAGCCCGCGCCGGAGCAGCCCGCACCCGAGCCGGCCCCGGCTCCGGCCCCCGCGCCGACACCGCCGCCGCCGCCTCCGCCCGGCCCGAACGCCGACTCCGCACGGATGGCGAATGAGGCGATGGAGCGGATGCGGGCGCTTCGGGCCGACGTCACGTCGACGATCAACTTCGACTTTGACAAGGCCGACATCCGCCCGGCGGACCAGTCCAACCTCGACCGGAAGGCCGCGATCCTCGCCGCGAATCCGGGTCTCACCCTGCGCATCGCGGGCAACGCCGACGAGCGCGGCAGCGACGAGTACAACCTTGCGCTCGGCAATCGCCGTGCGGCGGCCGCCAAACGCTATCTCACGAGCAAGGGCGTGGACGGTGCGCGCCTCGACGTCGTTTCGTACGGCGAAGAGCGGCCGCTCGATCCGGGCCACACGGAGGACGCATGGGCCAAGAATCGCCGCGACGACTTCGAGGTCACCGCGGGCGGCGACCAACTGGTGGCGCCGCAGTAATGCGCGCTGGTTGGGCGCTGCTTGCCGTCATCGTCGCCGGAGCGGCCTGCGCCTCTCCGAGCGACGTGCGGCAGGTGCAGGACGAGGTGGCGCAGCTCCGCGCGCAGACCGCGCGTCAGGACTCGGCGCGGGCGGCGCGGCTCTCCGAAATCATCCGAACGCAACAGCGGATCATGGACTCGCTCGAGGCCACACGGATGGCGGTGCGGACCCTCAAGGGTGACACGCAGCAGGACCTCTACAACGTGCAGCAGCAGTTGCTCCAGCTCCAGGAGCTCACCGGCCAGAGCCAGCGGCGGCTCACCGAGCTGCGCACGCAACTCGACCAGCGCGCCGACCAGATCGCCGCGTCGAAGGCCGGCGCCCCGCCGGGCGCAACGGGCGCCCCGACCGACAGCACCCAGCCGACTGCCCCCGGCGGCGCCGCGACGGCTGCCTCGGCCGACCAGATGTACGAGGCGTCGGTGGCGCAGCTCCGCCGGGGCAGCACGGCGACGGCCCGCACCGGGTTGCGCCAGTTGCTCCAGTCGTATCCAACCAGCGAGCGGGTGCCCGACGCGCTCTACTTCATGGGCCAGAGCTTTGCGGCGGAAAATCCGGATTCGGCCGCGTACTACTACAACCTTGTCGTTCAGAGCCACCCGCAGTCGCCGCGGGCCTCCGCGGCGCTGTACAACCTGGGCCTCCTCGCGGAGCGCCGGAAAGACAATGGCGCGGCCCGGGACGCGTATCAGCGGGTGATCCAGAAGTATCCGCGGTCCGATGAAGCCGCGCTCGCGCGCGATCGACTGAAGGCGCTCGGGCGCTGAGCCCGGCGCCGCTGCCGGCGCAATGAAGGGCCGCACGCGGGGAGGCCTTGGGGCGGTGATCGCGCTGGCGGTCGCCGCTTCGGCTGCGTGGGCCCAGGTGCCGCAGCAGCCCGGCGGCGGCCTTGGCGGGTTGATTCCGGGCGCGCAGCCTGGCCGAGGTCTCAGCGTCGGGCAGGTGGGGCCCGCGCAGCCGCTCGACACCGCCACCGCCCGCATACTGGGGCTCCCCACCGGGCCCTCGCGCTCGTTTCCCACACCCGATTCCGTGCTTTCGCAGTTGCTGCAACGCTCCGGCTACAAGGCCACCCGCTTTGCCGCCGACTCGGCCGTGCTCCACCCGGACGAGCACCGGATCGAGCTCATCGGCAAGGCGCTCGCCGAGCAGCGGGACATCACGCTCGAGGCCGACACGATCACCTATACCCAGGGGAGCTGCGTGCTCGAGGCTTCCGGCGAGCCGAAGCTGTTCGCCAAGGGGCAGGTGCTGGTGGGCGGCGGCATCGCCTACAACACGTGCACCCGGCGCGGCATCATCAAGGGCGCGCGCACCACGTTCTCGACGGGATCGACCGTCTGGTTTCTCCGCGGCAACGTCGCGGCTGACTCGAGCGCCCGGCGGATCTACGCGGCGAAGAGCGAGCTCACGAGCTGCGATCTTCCGACGCCGCATTATCATTTCGCCGCCCGGAAGATCAAGTGGGTCGCCGACAAGAGCCTTGCCGCGCGCTCGATCGTGCTCTACATCCGTGACGTGCCGATCCTCTGGCTGCCCTTCATCTACCAGGATATCCGCCCCGGGCGCCATTCCGGCATTCTGGTGCCGCAGTTCGGGTTCAGTGACATCGTCCGGCCATCGCGGTCGTACAACCGCCAGATCTCCAACATCGGCTATTACTGGGCCACGAACGACTACCTCGACGTCACCGCGCGGCTCGACTGGTTTTCCCATCGGTACGTGCAGTTCGGCGTGAGCACGAACTACAACGTGCTCGACCGGTTCCTGTCGGGCTCCTTCGAGGTGAGCCGGCAGCTGCAGAACGGCGGCGGCGCCGCGACCAACCTGAGCTGGAGTCACCAGCAGCAGTTCAATCTGACGACGAGCCTCAACTTCAACGCAAACTACGTGAGCAACTCGTTCGTCGTGCGGGACAACGCGCTCGACCCGCTGCGGAACACGCAGCAGATCAGCAGCTCGTTCAATTTCACCAAGAGCTATCGATGGGGTAAGGTCAATCTTGGCGGTAACCGTCGCCAGGACCTCTCGAACAACAGCTCGAGCACCGAGCTGCCGGCGCTCACGATCTCGCCCCAACCGCTCGACATCGGGAGCAACATCACCTGGTCGCCGGGATTCACGCTCAAGAACGACCTCACCGCCAACACGCCGCTCGCCGACCTCCAGGTGGCCGGCGCCGGCGGCATCCAGGCCATACCGCAGCTCGGCTCGAGCCGGATGACGTCGATCAACTTCACGACGCCGTTCCGGATCGGCTCATTCAATCTGGACAACAGTGTGATCTTCGTGGACCAGCGCACAACCGGCCGCCAGGCGGTTCGCTTCGTGAACCCCGACCCCCTGGCGCCCGCGTCGGGCGACTCGGTCACCATCTCCCGCGTGTTCCCCGGCGACTTCTCCACCACCTTCGACTGGCAGACCGGCTTCTCGCTGCCAGTGCTCTTTCCCCGTAGCTGGCGCGTGGTGCCGAGCGTCAACATCACGAACAAGACGGGGCAGGCGTTCGCCGTCCGGAACCGGAACACGGGCGGCGCGTTCGTCGCGCAGGGCAAAAAGCTCAATTTCGCCCTCAGCTCGACGCCCACGCTGTTCGCGTTCTACCCCGGCTTCGGTCCGCTGCAGCGTATCCGGCACAGCTTCGCGCCGAGCATTTCATTCAGCTATTCGCCCGCGGCCACGGTCTCGGAGGAGTTCGCGCGGGCCATCGCGCTTCCGGGCCAGCCGCTGCAGCTTCGGGTGGACCCGGTCGAGACGGTGAGCTTCGGGATGGCGAATACGTTCGAGGGCAAGACCAAGCCGTCGCCGGGCGACACGAGCGGCACCAGCGCGCGCAAACTCCGGCTGCTCACCATCACCACGAGCCCGATCTCCTACGATTTCGAGCAGGCCAAGAAGCCGGGATTCCGCGGTTGGACCACGCAGTCGATCACCAACAGCTTCCTCACCGATCTGCTGCCCAATTTCAGCCTGCTCATCACCCACGATCTCTGGCGCGGCGCCGCATCGAGCGACACCGCGACGTTCGATCCGTTCCTCACGAGCCTGCAGACCAACTTTACCCTCTCGGGCGGCACGTTCCGCGCGATCGGCTCGATCTTCGGGCTGGGCCGGCGCCACGCGCCTGAAT
Source organism: Gemmatimonadales bacterium (assembly GCA_036279355.1). Taxonomy (NCBI): domain Bacteria; kingdom Pseudomonadati; phylum Gemmatimonadota; class Gemmatimonadia; order Gemmatimonadales; species Gemmatimonadales bacterium. Next base: position 260,204 of record DASUJH010000020.1, on the reverse strand, counting down.
CGGGGTACGGGCCGGTGACGCCGGGTCAGGAGGTGTACCAGAGTGAGGGCAATCGCACCACGACGTTTTTCAGCGCGAATCAGACCGATCTGAGCCATCAGCCTTTCGCCATCCAGTTCCACTTTACGCTCAATCGGACCCGGCCGACGACGCTCAACCCCAATCCGGTGTCAACCAAGAATCTCGGCTTCAGCACCGCGTTTTCGCCCACCCGGTTCTGGTCGCTTGCGTGGGCGGCGCAGTATAATCTTACCGACCACCGATTCGAGTCGAACACCATCCAGCTCCAGCGCGAGCTGCACGACTGGCGGGCGGCGTTCAACTTCACCCGGAACGCCAACGGGAACGTGGCGCTCTACTTTTCGATCTTCCTCGTGGCTCTGCCGGAGCTCAAGTTCGACTACAACCAGGCGACCATCGAGCGCTGATGCCGCGGGCTGGCACGGCCCGTGCAATCCGGCGCGCGGCTGCCGTCTTCCCTCATGGTCAGGAGTTGCTTATGCGTGGCTGGTGGCTTCTTGCCGGAGCGATCGTCGCGTCGGCGTGCTCATCGAACAACGGCGGGACGGGCCCGAACGGCGCCGCACCGCCGGTGCCGACCGGCCTCGTGAGCACCTCGCTCGACGGGCAGGTGGCCCTCATGTGGGATGACAACGCGTTCGCCGCCAACCCGAACCAGTTCCAGAACTACCGGATCTACAGCACCGGATTCGACCTCGACAACCTGGTGTGCGGCACCCAGTGGCAGTTCGAGGGCAGCACCGTCGCACCCGAGTTCCTCGTCGGCGCGCTGGCCAACGGCGTTCCGCTCTGCTTCTCGGTGTCGTCCGTGAGCGTGGGACAGGCGGAAAGCGCCCGCTCGGCGCCCCGCAATGACACGCCGCGACCGGACGCGCGCAATGTCGCGCTCTTCGCCCGCCAGGCCCAGGACGCGGGGAGCGGGTTCCGGTTCTGGGACGATCAGAACGGTGATGGCATCGTGCAGCCGGCCGAGCTGGGCCTCGTGCGCAACGGCTCGGACCCCGCGATCGACTTCTCGGTAGAGCGGGACGGCACGGGCGCGCTCTTCCTCACCCCCGTGATCCCGACCACGACCGTCGCCCTCTACTCGAGCATGCCGGTCGCGGATCTCACGAGCATCGACGTTGCTCCCGTCAGCGGCTTCGCGCGCGGCGGCCTCCAGGCGCTGCCCGGTTTCGGCTACGTCTTCCAGATGGCCGGGCCCGACGCCTTTGCCCGCTTCGGCGCGGTGCGGACGACGCACGTGGGCCAGACTTTTCTCATCATGGACTGGTCGTTCCAGACCGATCCCGGCGACCCGGAGCTACGCACCGTCGCGAAATCGCACTGACGCGCGGCGCCCGCCTTGTGCCCGGGCGGGGACCCGGGGAGATTCGGGCCATGCCGGACCCAATCTGCCTGCTCGATGGCCGCTCCCTCGGCCTCGACGATGTCGTGCGCGTGGCCCGCGATCCGGCCGTCCGCATTTCCGTGGACCCCCCGGCGCGGGCACGCCTCGACCAAAGCCGCGCCGTGGTGGAGCGCTCCATCGCGAGCGGCCGCACGATGTACGGCATCAATACCGGCTTCGGCAAGCTCGCCAACGTCCGAATTCCCGGCGACCAGCTCGACCAGCTCCAGGCGAATCTGATCCGGAGCCACGCCGCGGGCGTGGGCGCACCGTTACCGGCCGACGTGGTGCGGGGCCTAATGCTGCTGCGCGCCAACGTGCTGCTCCGTCCCACGAGCGGTGTGCGGCCCGCGCTGGTGGACGCGCTCGTTGCGATGCTCAATGCCGGGCTCCTTCCCGTGGTGCCGGAGCAGGGGAGCGTGGGTGCGAGCGGAGATCTGGCACCGCTCAGCCACGTGGCGCTCGCGCTGATGGGCGAGTGGCAGGTGCTGGGCCCGGGGCAGAGTCGGCAGCCGTCCGGACCCGCGCTGGCCGCCGCCGGGCTTGCGCCGTTCCGATTTGCCCCGAAGGAGGGACTGGCGTTCATCAATGGCACGCAGGCCCAGACGTCGATGCTCGCGCTGCTGGTGCACGACGCAGGCGTGCTCTGGAGAACGGCGGTCGGGGCCGCGGCGATGAGTCTCGAAGCGCTCCGCGGCACCCCGGCGCCGCTCGACCCGCGGATCCATGATGCCCGGCCGCACGAGGGCCAGCGCGCCGCCGCGGCGCTCATGCGACGGCTGCTCGAGCGGAGCGAGATCCGCGAGTCCCATCGGGAGAACGATCCGCGGGTGCAGGACGCCTACAGCGTGCGTTGCGCGCCGCAGGTGCTCGGCGCCGTGGCCGACGCGATCCGGTTTGCCCATGCGACCGCCACGATCGAGCTCAACGCCTCGACCGACAACCCGCTCGTCTTCGAGGATGGCGAGGTAATCTCCGGCGGCAACTTTCACGGTCAGCCGGTGGCGCAGGCGCTCGATTTCTTGGCGATCGCCCTCACGACGCTGCAAGCGCTCGCCGAGCGGCGGGTGGAGCGGTTGGTGAACCCCGACCTCTCGCAAGGCCTGCCCGCGTTCCTCACCCGTGATCCGGGCCTGAGCTCCGGCTACATGATGGTGCAGATCACGGCGGCGTCGCTGGTGGCCGAGTCGCGTGCGCTCGCCATGCCGGCGAGCATCGGCTCGATCCCGACGGATGCGAATCAGGAGGACTTCGTGCCGATGGGCATGGCCGCCGCGGTGAAGGCGCGGCGGATCCTGACCAACGCGCAACTGGTCGTCGCGGCAGAGCTGCTGTGCGCAGCGCAGGGGCTCGAGTTCCTCAAGCCGCTCGCGCCTGGCGAAGGCGTGGCACGCATCTACGAGCGGCTCCGGCGCCTCACGCCGCCCGTGACGCCGCTCGGCGAGGACCGGCCCCCGGGGCCCGACCTGGAGCGCTTGGCCGCAGCCGTCGCTCGGGGCACGCTCGATCCGGGATAGGGGCGGGCGCGGCCCAGACGGCCGCTCTGCTTGCCCCTCCCCGGACCCGTTCGTATGTTTCTAAGTTCAATTCCCACGCCCCTTTTCCTCTTTCAGCCCGAGCCGCATGACTCTGGAAAAGCTTAAGGACACGGCGCGGAAGTTTGAGCAGAAGGAGGACTGGCGGCGGGCCATCGACGTCTACCTCAAGGCCATTCAGCAGATCGAAGCCGGCAAGGAATCCGCGCCGGACCTCTCGCTCTACAACCGGGTCGGCGATCTCTACCTCAAAGTGGGCGACACGGCGTCCGCCGTGCGTCACTACGACCGCGCGGTCGACCTCTACGCGGATCAGGGCTTCTTCAACAACGCCATCGCGCTCTGCGGCAAGATTCTCCGGGTGAACCCGGGCCGCACGGTCACGTACCTCAACCTGGCGCGGCTGCACGCCCGCAAGAACGTCGTCATCGAGGCCAAGCGGAATCTGCTTGAGTTCATCGAGCGGATGAACGCGCAGGGACAGCTCGACGAAGCGTTTGCGGCGGTGAAGACCTTTGCCGATCAGTTTTCCGGCAGCCAGGACATCCGAGTGATGCTGATCGAGCTGCTCCGCGCGGCATCGCGCAGCGACGAAGCGCGGGAGCAGCTCGAAAAGCTTTCCAGCTCGCTCGAGGCGCTGGGTGGTGGCCCCGGCAGTCGCGCCGAGCACGGTGCTGCAGCCGCTGACGCCGACACCCGTGGCAGGCCCGAGCCCGGCGAGTCGCGGGGGAACGGTCTGGTGTTCCTCGATACGGGTTTCGGGCTGCCGTCGGAACCGGTGCGATCGACGGACCGGATCGTCGACGAGACGCCTTTGGAGCCGCTCGTGCCCGATGGGCTCATGGTCGCCGGGGCCGACATATCAGTGCCGGAGCTGGGCGGATTCGAAGCGACGGTGCTCGACCCGACCGGGCTCGAGCCGGAGCCGGTGCTGCTCGATTCAGAGCCTCTGGCACCCGACCACGAGGGGCTCGGCACACCGTGGCTCGACCCCGCGGTGGTGCAGGATTCGCCCGACCCGATCGGCGAGCTCAATCCCGCAACCGCAGCGGAGTTCGAGCGGATCGAGCCGGTCGAGTTCGGCGCGACCGGTAAGACTCCGGCCGAGCCGCTCGTCGCCGGAGGCGGGGCCGTCGATCTGACTTTCATCGAGGTGCCCGCGACGGACGAGCCCGCGGTTTCCGCGCCGACCGAGCCAGCGGCCGGCGGCACCGCCGACATCGTCGCGCTCGAGCGTGCGGTGGCGGACCGCCCCGACGACCCCGCGCCGCATCGCGCGCTCGCTGAGGCGCTGGTGCAGTCGGGCGCGACGGGGGAAGCGGTGTACGAGTTCCGCATCGCGGCGCAGGGATACGAGGGGCGCGAAGCGTGGGACCAGGCGAGCGACACCGTCGAGCGGATCATCGCTCTCGAGCCCGACGTGATGGGTCATTACCAGAAGCTGGTAGAGCTGGCGTTCCGCTCGGGAGACCGGGGCCGGCTCATCGAGGCATACCTCCGCCTCGCCGATGTGCTGGTGACCTGGGGCGACACCGAGAAGGCGCGAGCGGTCTATGGCCGGGTGCTCGATCACGACGCCGCCAACGCGCACGCGCTTTCGGCGTTGGCTGCGCTCGATGCGCGGGTCTCTGCGCGGGCCGGTGGCCGCGCCGCCGCGTCTCCGGCCGGCGCGCCGCCCGATGCCGTTGCAGCGCCTCCGCCCGGCCCCGAACCGGGCAGTGCATTCGTGGATCTGGGCTCGCTCGTGCTCGACGAGCACGCGAAGCCGCGCGACACCCGCATGCGGGTCGAGGGCCGCCAGCCGATCGAGGACGAGCAGCGGGCGTTCGAGGAAGCCCTGGCCGAATTCAAGCGCGGCATCGAGCGCAACCTCGCGGCCGACGACTACCAGGCCCACTACGATCTGGGCGTCGCCTTCAAGGAGATGGGGCTGCTGGACGAAGCCATCGCCGAATTCCAGAAGGCGCTCCGCGCGCCGGAGGGGCGGCTCCGTACCTCGGAGGCGCTCGGCACCGCCTTCTTCGAGAAAGGGCAGTTCGCCATCGCCGAAACCGTCCTTCGCCGCGCCGTCGACACGCTCGATGGCGCGGACGACGCGAAGATCGGGCTGCTCTACTGGCTCGGCCGGGCCGCCGAGGAGTTGGGGCGGGCGCCCGACGCGCTGATTGCGTACGAGCGCGCGCTCGCCGTCGATATCCGCTTCATGGACGTCGACACCCGCGTCCGGCAGCTCCGGGTGGCGCGGGCGTGAGCTCCCACGTGGCGCCGGCGTCGCTCGCGGCGCTGCAGGCCCCCGTTCGCCCGGGGCTCGAGCGGGTGGAGCGCGAGCTCCGGCGGATCGTCGAGGCCGAATTCGAGCTTATCCGCGAGGTCAACTCCCATCTGCTCCGGATGCAGGGCAAGCTGTTCCGGCCTACGATCCTCCTCCTGGCCGACGCGGCGACGGTTCCCTCGCCCCACGCTACCACGCTCGCGGCCGTCATCGAGCTGATCCATCTCGCCACGCTGGTGCACGACGACTCGGTGGACCACTCCGTGCTCCGCCGCGGCATGCCGACGCTCAACTCGCTCTTCAGCCATCAGGTGTCGGTCATCATGGGCGACTACCTGTATTCGAGGGCGGTGATCGAGCTGGTCCGCCTCGACGATCTCGAGCCGCTCAGGGTACTGAGCCGGGTGACCAACGAGATGACGGTGGGCGAGATGCGGCAACTGCTGGCGCACGATCCGCTCGCGTTCAGCGAGCCGCAGTACGACCTGCTCATCCGCGCCAAGACCGCGTCGCTCCTCTCCGGCGCCGCCGAGGTGGGTGCTCTCGGGGCGCCGGCGGCCCAGCGCGACGCGCTCCGCCGATTCGGCGAGTTACTCGGGATGGCATTCCAGATCGTGGACGACCTGCTCGACTACACCGAGGAGGAGGCCGTGATGGGAAAGCCCACGGGGTCAGACCTTCGGGAGCACAAGGTCACGCTGCCGCTCATCGCCGCCCTGCCGCGCATGGACGAGCGCGCGCGCCGCTCGGTGGCCCGGCTCCTCCACGAGCCCGATCCGCCCGATCCGCTCATCGCGGAGGTGATCGCGGCCGTGGCCGACGCCGGCGGCCTCGAGTACGCGCGCGGGCGTGCCGAGGCGTTGGGCGAGCGCGCCGATGCGGAGCTGGATGCGCTGCCCGAATCGCCCGGCCGCGAGGCGCTCCGCGCGAGCATCAGCTACGTGCTGGAGCGCCGGCGCTGATGGCCACCGGTCCCCATCGGCCGGGATTCTACCTGGGCGTCCTGGTGGCCGGCTTCATCGCCGGCGGATTTCTCACCGCATTCTTTCGACAATGGCTGCCGGACAGCGCGGCGAAGAGCTTTTTCACCAGCACGGCCACGCCGACGTTTGGCCCTGTCTCGGTCGATCTGCTGGTGGTAAACTTCACGCTGGGCCCGGTAGGGCTCCACGTATCGCTGCTGAGCCTGGTGGGCGTACTGGTGGCCTATCTGATCGCGCGATCGCTCTTTTGAGGGGAGTTCCCGATGGGAAATCTCGGCTTCACCGAAATCATGCTCATCCTGGTAGTCGTGCTGCTCCTGTTCGGAGCCAAGCGACTGCCGGAGGTCGGATCATCCATCGGCAAAGGGATCCGAGAGTTCAAGCGCAGTCTGACCGACACCCAGGAAGCGCTGCTCGGCACGCCGGACGACCAGCGGCCCACCGCGCCGAGGCAGCTCGACGATAGCGCGGCGCAGCAGGCGCCGCCCACGACAGCCCAAGGGGAGCCGAAGCGGCTTTCGCAGTAGGCGGGATCAGGCGCCCGGGCCGGCGGCGCCCGGCGCCGTCTGCAAGACCTTGGCGCGCTTGTCCACGATGTTCGCCTTGCTGCGAAGGCCCGCGAGGAAGACCTGCACCCGTTCCTGGCGGGCCTCGACCTGGGCCTGCTGCCGGAACTTGTCGAGATCCTTTACGAACGTGGCCGAGTCGGCCTTGGCGTGGTCCAGCACGCGCAGCACGTAGAGCCCATCCTTGGCGGCGATGACGCCGCTGTGCTTGCCCTTCTCCAGCCCGAACGCCGTTCCCACAACCACCGGATCGTGCACCGGAGAGGTCACCCGCGTGAACGGTCCAATCACCTCGTGCGGCAATTTCATTGAGTCAGCCGCCTGGGCCAGCGTGGCGCCGTGGTCGATGCGCTGGACCAACTCGTCCGCGATCTTGCGCGCGCCACCCAGTTTCTTCTGGTTGCGCGCGGCCTGGGTGACCTCGTCCCGGATCTGGGCCAGCCGGGGCAGGCCCGGCGGCCTGGTGCTGTCCACGCGGAAGAGGTAGAGCGCAAACGGCGTCTCGATGATGGGACTGATCTGGCCCACCTTCGCGCGCTCGGCCCACGCGCCCGCGTCCGGCAGCGTAAGCACGCCGATCCGCATCTTGTCGCCCTCGGTGAGCGGCTTGGAGGTGCCGATGCGGAGGTGCAGAGCTCGCGCCGCCGTGTCGAGCGCGGCGGCGTCAACCCGATCCGCCGCAAGGCGATCGAGCGTGTCCGCCTCGGCATCCAGCCGGTCACGGTGCGCGCCGGTAATCTCGATCGGGATGAGGATGTGCCGGCCCTTGGCCTTGTTCCCCTTGCGGCTTTCGATCTGGATGATGTGGAGCCCGAACCGGGTGAGCACCGGCTCCGAGAGCGCGCCGATCGGCAGCGAGAACGCCACCGAGTCGAACTTCGGGTCGAAGCGCCCGCGGGTCCACTCGCCCAACTCGCCGCCCTTCGCGGCCGATGCGCTGTCAGCCGACTCGCGTTTGGCGACATCGGCGAACGGCGCGCCGCCCTGGATTTCCTTGCGCAGCTCTTCCGCACGGGCGCGGGCGGCGGCGGTGTCGCTGGCGTCGGGCAGCCGCGGGATCGCGAGATAGCTCGTGAAAATGGTGCGCGGCTGCGCGAGCTCCGCCTGGTGCGCCTTGTAGTACGCTTCGACCTCGGCCGGCGTGACCGACACCGCCGAGTCGGAAATCACCTGGCGCGGCACGATGGCGGCAAGATCGATCGTCACCGTTTCGTGCAGGTCCCGGTAGCGCTGCCAGAGCGCGGCGTTGGACAGGAAGACGTCGGCCGTGACCGCCCGGAAAAGCTTGGAGCGCTCGATCTCGTCGCGATACTGCGCTTCCATCGAGGGCACGAACTGCTGCGCCACGCTGGAGCTGAGCCACTTCTGATACTTCGCCATGTCGAACTGGCTGTCCGTCTGGAACTCGGGCAATTCATAGAACTCCGGCAGCGGCTGGGTCCGGATCGCGTCGAAGATCTCGTCGTTCGTGACCCGAATTCCGCGGCGGGCGTACTCGGACTGCAAGAGATCGTTGGTGATGAATTTTTCCCAGACGTCGTTGCGGATGGCCCGGTCATCGTCGATGCCGAGGCTCTGCTGAGTCTGCCGTTGGCGCTGTTCGGTGGCCTGCTGCACGGCGCGGCTGTACACTCGCGCGTCGATCGCGTGACCGTTGACCGACCCGACCGACGTCCCGGTGGTGAGCTTGCTCCAGTCCACCGCCGTCAGCATGAAGATGAGCATGAGGCCGGCGAATACCACGCCGGCAATCTTGAGCGCGATCCCGCTCCGGAACCATTTGATCATAGGGGCATAAGCTTAAGCGCCACAACGCCGAACCTCAAGCGCGCCGAGCCCCGCGGCCAGTTGACAGGCCGACTTCCGCTCGCTACTCTCACCGTAAGCCCCGCAACGACTTAGACCCTCTGTTTCCACCGCCACTCCTCAGCCCGGGACCGGGATGTCGACTACCGAGATCGCGAAGCTCGAGAGCCGTTGGCGAGAGAATCCTCAGGGCCTCACCTTTGCTCCCCTCGCGGAGGCCCACCGCAAGCTCAAAGACCCGGAACGCGCGTTGGAAATTCTGCGACCGGGGCTCGAACGCCATCCCGATTACATCCCCGCCAACATCGTTCTCGGGCGCTGCCACTGGGACCTGAACGACCTCGCGGCGGCTGAGCAAGCCTTCAACCATGTCCTCGAGCTGGATGGCGAAAATGTGATCGCACTCCGGGCGCTCGCCGACATCGCGGAGCGCCAGACGCGCTACAACGAAGCCGAGACATGGCTCGAGCGCGTGCTGGTCGTGGATCGTAGCAACGACGATGCGCGCGAACAGCTCGCGCGGTTGCGGACGCAGGCGCGCGCGCCGGCGGCCGAGGCGAGCGGCACTCTGGAGCCGCTCGCCGCCGGCGCGGCGGCGGTCGAGGCCGCGCCGGCCGACCACGCGGCCGATCCCGCCGATTCCGGAGCGGAGCAGGCCGCCGCCGTTGAGCCGCTCGCGGCCGAGCCCGCGGTGAGTGAGGCGCAGGGAACGGTGCCGGAATCGGCCGCAGAGCCCCTTGCGCTCGAGGAGCCGATGGCCGCGGCAGCTGGGTGGTCGTCGCAGCCGTTCATGCCCGGGGTGGAACACGCCGAAATCGAGCATAATGAGATCGAGCTTTCGGGCTCCGACGCCGGGCTGGCCGCGACGACCTCCGCCGCGGCCGAGGGGCTGGAGACGCTCGAACCCACGGTGCAAGCCGGCTCCGATGATCTCGCTTTCGAGCGGGTCGAGCGGAGCGAGGACATCATGCTCAGCGCGGGCGGCGGATCGGAATTTCAGGTGCCGAATGCGGTCGAAGACCTGATCGGCGGGTACGGACAGGACCCGACGGCGCTCAGCGCCGACGCATTCGGCGCGGCGCCTCCCGATGCGCGCACCGACGCCGAGGGTGTTGAGGAGCAACAGGCGGACGGCGAGCCGCGCCCCGATAGGGAGCCCGCAGTGGCTCAGGCGGTGGAAAGCTCGAGCACCGAGGCGCCATCGCCGGAAGCGGCGCCTTCCGTCGCGGCGGCTCCGGAAGCGACCGCGCCCGAAGCGGCGCCCTCGTCAGCGCCGCCGTCCGCGGTCGCCGCGGGCGACAGCGCGGCGTTTGTCGAGGAACCCGCACCGGCGCTCGTGATCACCGAGACGATGGCGGAGATCTACCTTCGGCAGGGCCACGCCGGCGACGCGCTGGTGATCTACCGCGAGCTTGCGCGCCGGCGACCGGACGACGCCGCCCTCCGCCAACGCGTCGCCGAGCTGTCGGAACGGGAGACGCCGCCACAGCAGCATCGCCCGACCTACGCCGCGCGCGAGACCGGTGGCCAGTCGGTGGCTGAGCTGTTTCGCGCCCTGCTCGCGGCTCGTCCGCCGCACGTGGCGGCGCCGCGCCGGCCCCCGCCGCCGTCGCAGGCTGCGCCGGCCGAGCGTCCGTCGGGGCATGTCGATTCGGCGGCGTCGTCTGCGGTCGAGGGCGCGCCCACGCGGCCCGCAGGCGATCCGCTCTCGCTCGATTCACTCTTCGGCGACGCCCCCCCGGCGAGCGCGCCAGCCGTTCCTCACCCGGCCGATGCGAGGGGCGCCGGCGCAGCCGTCTCGTTCGACGATTTCTTTGGCGGCCGTGCATCCGCGACACCCGAGCGAGCCGCCGGTCCGGCGCGCAGTGGCGGCACCCCGCGGCCCGGCGCGGCGCGCGCCGGCGATGACGACCTCGATCAGTTCCACGCCTGGCTTCAAAGCCTCAAGCGCTGAATGTTGATCGCCGTCCTCAACGGCCCCAACCTCAACCTGGTGGGGACGCGTGAGCCGGAGATCTACGGCCGGACCGCGTTCGCCGACGTCGAGCGGCTGATCCGGCGCGAGGCGGCCGAGCTCGGCGTCGACGTCGACTGGATGCAGACCAATCACGAGGGCGAGTTGGTGGAGGCCGTGCAGCGGCTAGCCGGGAGGGCGGACGGGGCGGTCGTCAACGCGGCCGCGTTCACCCACACGAGCCTGGCACTCCGCGATGCCTTCCTCGCCGTGCGCGTGCCGTTCGTCGAGTGTCATCTGTCGAACCTGTTCGCCCGAAATGAGCCTGATCGGCACCGCTCGTTGCTGGGCGATCTTGCGCTCGGCGTCGTGACCGGGTTCGGCGCGCAGAGCTATCCGCTCGCCTTGCGCGCGCTGGTGGGCCGGCTGCGTGCGGCATGACTATCGGCCGGAGCGCCAAGCCGCGCTCCGCGCCGTGCTCGAGCGCGAGGGGCTGTGCGCGCTGCTCGTCACCCATCTCCCGAACGTCCGATATCTGACCGGGTTCACCGGATCGGCGGCGCTGCTTCTCGTCCGGGCGGCAGATACCACTCTGATCACCGATTTCAGATATGCCGAACAGGCGCCGGCGGAAGTGGGAGCCGCTGCCCTGGTCGAGGTCGATACGTCAAGCGTGTGGCAGCGGCTCAATCGCGTACTGGGCGACGGCGATCTCACCACGTTGGGCATCGAGGCGGAGTCGCTCACGCTCCGAGATGCCGAGCGGATCGGTGACGGCGCCCGCGGGCGCCCGGTGCCCACCAACGGCCTGGTTGAGGGGCTGCGCGCGGCCAAGGACCCCGGCGAAGTGGCGGCGATCCGCGCCGCGGCCGAGCTGGCCGAGGCCGCGCTTGCCGAAGTGCTGCCGACCGTGCGCCCCGGACAGCGCGAGCTGGACATCGCGGCCGCGCTGGAAGCAGCGCTCCGGCGGCGGGGGAGCGAGTGGCACCCGTTCCCCACGATCGTGGCCTCCGGACCGCGGTCGGCGCTGCCCCACGCCCGGAGCAGCACCCGGGCGGTCGAGCGCGGCGAGTGGCTGCTGCTTGACTTCGGCGCGCAGGTGGACGGATACTGCGCCGATCTTACTCGAACGATCGTGGTGGGCGCGCCGGCCGATGAGCGCCAGCGCGCGGTCTACGAGCTGGTGCGTACGGCCCAGCGCCGCGCGATGGAGGGCCTCCGGCCGGGGATGACGGGCCGCGAGGCGGATGCGCTCGCCCGGGACGCGATCGCCGCGCGCGGGTTCGGCGAGGCGTTCGGACACTCGCTCGGACATGGGCTCGGGCTCGAGGTCCACGAAGCTCCGCGCCTGTCGCCGATGGCAGACACGCCACTGCCCCGGCACGCCGTAGTCACCATCGAGCCGGGGATCTATCTTTCCGGCTGGGGTGGCGTCCGGCTGGAGGACGATGTCTATCTCGGTCCTGACGGCCCGGAGTGCCTGTCGGACAACCGGACGCAGCTGGTGGAGTTGACCTGAGCCGGCGGCCCCAAATCCCTAGCACCCGACTATGACCCCACAAGAGATGCAGCAGCTCGCCGAGCTGCTCCAGACGGTCCCGGGCATCAAGTCCATCGACCTGAAGGACGTTCGGCGGCTCGCACAGCTCCTGCGCGAGTCGCCGGAGATCGGGTCGATCGAGGTGAAGGGCTGGTTCGGCACCGGCGTCGTGATCACCCGGACGGCGGCGGCCGCGGGCCCGTCGATCGTCGCAATCCCCGGAATCCCGCCGGGCGCTGCGTTGCCGCCGGTCGCGCACGCGGCGGCGCCGGCCGCACCCGCCGCGCTTCCAAGGGGCGGCGCGGAGGGTTCCGGAGCGATCCAGAGTCCCCCGTCCGGGCTCAAGGAAGTGCGTTCGCCGATGGTGGGGACGTTCTATCGCGCGCCGGAGCCCGGCGCCGAACCGTACGTGAGCGTGGGCGCCCGCGTCACCCCGGGCCAGACGGTGTGCATCATCGAGGCAATGAAGATCATGAACGAGATCGAAGCCGAGGTGGCCGGTGTCGTGCGCGAGGTCGCGGTGGACGATGCGCAGCCGGTGGAGTTCGGACAGGTGCTCTTCAGGGTCGACCCCAATGGCTGAGCCGACCGCGGGCGCGGCCTCGCCGCCGTTCAACTTCAAGCAGGCCATCGCGCAGATGGTGCAGCGCAACGCGTCGGACCTGCTGCTCAAGGTAGGGCGCTCGCCCACCGTGCGGGTGAATGGCGACTTGGCGACGCTTGAAATGGCGCCGCTCCGCCCGGAGGACCTGAAGAGCCTGGCCGAGCAGGTGATGACGCCGCGCCAGGTGAAGGAGTTCGCCGAGAAGAAGGAGGCGGACTTCGCCATCGGCGTCCCGGGCGTGGGGCGGTTCCGCACCAACATCTACCAGCAGCGGGGCACGCTGGCGTTCGCCTTCCGCGCCATTCCCTACGAGGTGAAGACCACCCGGGAGCTCAACCTGCCTCAGGTGCTCGAGGAGATCTCGCTCAAGCCGCGGGGACTGGTGCTGGTCACCGGCATCACGGGGTCCGGCAAGTCCACCGCGCTCGCGGCGATGATCCACCATGTGAACCAGCACCGCCGCTGCAACATCATCACGATCGAAGACCCGATCGAATTCCTCCATCGCGACGTGATGTCCAACATCTCGCAGCGCGAAGTGGGGAGCGATACGCTCGCGTTCGACACCGCGCTGCGCCACGTGCTCCGGCAGGACCCGGACGTGATCCTGATCGGCGAGATCCGCGACATGGAAACGCTCGACACGGCGCTCAAGGCGGCGGACACCGGCCACCTCGTTTTCTCCACGCTGCATACTACCGACGCGACCCAGACCATCAACCGCGTCATCTCCTTCTATCCGCCGCACCAGCATCAGGAGATCCGCTCGCTTCTCTCAACGGCCCTCGCGGCCGTGGTGTGTCTGCGGCTGGTGCCACGCAAGGACGGCCGGGGTCGCGTGCCCGCGGCAGAGGTGCTCATCAATACGGCGGCGGTGGCCGACAACATCCGCGACATTGAGAAGGCGCTCAACATTCCCGACCTGATCGCGGAAGGCACCGTGAGCTACGGGATGCAGTCGTTCGACCAATCGCTCATGAAGTGGTACAAGGAGGGAATGGTCACGTACGAGAGCGCGCTCTTCTATTCGTCGAACCCGAGCGAGTTCGCGCTGCGCGTCTCGGGCGTGGACTCGGCCTCCGACCGGACCTTCAGCGAGGTGACCGGCGAGCCGGACGCGGCACGTTCGCTCGACCTCACGCCCTGATGTTCAGGAAGGTGCTGATCGCGAACCGCGGGGAGATTGCCCTGCGGGTCATCCGCGCCTGCCGCGAGCTCGGCTTGCAGACGGTGGCCGTATACAGCGAAGCCGACCGCGAGGCGTTGCACGTGCGGTTTGCCGACGACGACGTCTGCATCGGCCCGCCCCCCGCGCGCAGCTCCTACCTCAAGATTCCGGCGCTCATCGCCGCGGCCGAGATCACCGGCGCCGACGCCATCCACCCGGGCTACGGCTTCCTGGCCGAGAACGCCGAGTTCGCCGATACCTGCCGGGCCTCTAACATCACCTTCATCGGGCCCACCGGCGATCAGATCCGCCAGATGGGCGACAAGGCGACTGCGCGCCGCCTGGCGCAGGAAGCGGGCGTGCCCACGATTCCCGGGTCGCCCGGCACCATTGACGAGCCGGACGAAGCGCTCGCCTTTGCCGAGGGGATCGGCTTTCCGGTCATCATCAAGGCGACGGCAGGCGGGGGCGGGAAAGGGATGCGGATCGCCACCGACGCCGAGCAGTTCGTCGAGCTGTTCCGCCTGGCGCAGAACGAGGCGCTGGCGGCGTTTGGCAACGGCGCCGTCTATGTCGAGACATACCTCGAGCATCCGCGTCACATCGAGCTCCAAGTGCTGGGCGACACCCTGGGCCGCGTAGTGCACTTGGGCGAGCGCGACTGCTCGGTGCAGCGCCGCCACCAGAAGCTGATCGAGGAGAGCCCGAGCCCCGCGCTCGATGCCGAGCTGCGCTGCCGCATGGGCGAGGCGGCGGTAGCGCTCGCCTCGCGCATCGGCTACCAGGGCGCCGGCACCATCGAGTTCCTGCTCGACACCGACGGGCGGTTCTACTTCATGGAGATGAACACCCGCATCCAGGTCGAGCACCCGGTGACCGAGATGGTCACGAGCTTCGACCTCGTGAAGGACCAGATCCGCATCGCGGCCGGCGAGCCGCTCAGCTACCGCGGCGACGGCAATCACCTGCGGGGCCACGCCATCGAGTGCCGCATCAACGCCGAGGACCCGTACCGGAACTTTCAGCCGTCTCCCGGGGTCATCACGGCCTACCATCCGCCGGGCGGGCCCGGCGTGCGGGTCGACACGCATGTCTACGCCGGGTACACGGTGCCGCCGTACTACGATTCGCTGCTCGCCAAGGTCATCGTGCACGGCAATTCCCGCACGGAGGCGCTCGCCCGGATGGGGCAGGCGCTCGACAGTTTCATCCTCGAGGGCATCACCACCACGATCCCATTCCTCGCCCGCGTCATCCGCCACCCCGATTTCGTCGCCGGGCGGGTGGACACCCGGTTCCTCGAGCGCCAGCCGCATCTGTTCAAGTCCGGCGCATGAGGCTCGACGTCGCGTTCTCTCCCGCCGGTCTCGCGCCGCAGGAGGTGCAGGGCCGTGTGGTGTTCGTGATCGACATCCTGCGTGCCACCACCGCGATGTGCGCGGCGCTCACCCACGGCGCCAGGGCGATCATTCCGGTCGCATCGACCGAAGAGGCGCTTCGGCTCGCGCAGACCATCGGCAGCGCGGACGTGCTCCTTGCCGGCGAAACGCGCTGCGTGCGGATTCCTGGATTCGCACTGGGCAACAGCCCGCTCGAGATGACGGAGAACGCAGTGCGCGGGCGGACAATCATCGTTACGACGACGAACGGAACCAAAGCGCTGCTCGCGGCGCAGGGTGCTGCGGCCGTCTACCTCGCCGCCGCCGCCAATCTCAGCGCCGCGGCCGAACGCGCCCGCGACGCGCTGGCCCAGGGACGCGACGTGCTGATCGTCTGCGCGGGCCGCGAGGGCGCCTTCGGGCTCGACGATGCGTACACCGCCGGACGGCTCGCGGCCGGCGCGCTCGGCGGCCGCACCCCGCGCCGGGGGGTGAACGATGCGGCGCTCGCGAGCCTTGATCTGGTCCGCCGCTACGGCGAGCGCTGGGAGCGGCCCCTCGCCCGGAGCCGCGCAGGACGTGAGCTCATCCGGCTCGGCTTCCAGAACGACGTCCGCGACGCCGCGCGGCTGGATGCATACCCGGTGCTGCCGCACTTCCACGAACGGCGGGTCACGGTCGCAGCACCCGCCGTCGCCCCACCCGCCGCATGACCCCCGACGCCCGCCGCCGTCTCGGAGCGCTCACCGCGCTCGTCGTGGGCCTCTTCATGGGACTCACGCTGCTGCCCCTGCCGGTCACGGGGCCGGTGGGGCGCGCCGTCGGACACGCGCTCTGGCAACTGCTCGGCGTCGGCGCGGTGGGCCTGCCGGTGCTGGGCCTCGGCCTCGCGCTCGCCGGGTTCGAGCGGTTGGGCGGTCTCGACATGAAGCGCGCGGCCGTGCTCATTGTCGGCCTGAGCCTGCTGCTGCCGTACCTCGCCGGCGTGTTCGCGCGGGTGACGCCGGCCGAGCTCGATCCCGACGTGGCGCAGCGCGCGTTGTCGGCTCGCCTCGTGGGACTGGTGCCGGGGTTCTTCGCCGAGCTCATCGCGGGCCGCGTCGGGATGGCGGGCGCGGTGCTGCTCGGTTTTCTCGCCCTCTCGGCGCTTACGCTGGTGACGTTTGCATGGCATCCGCTGCATCGGCTCGAGCGGAAGCCGGCAGGCGCCGCGCGATCGCCGCGCGCGGGTGCGTCGAGGCGGTCGCTGGCGGCTGAGGTGCTGGCCCCCACCGCCGACGCCGCCGAGGCAACCACAAATGCGTCCGCCGCCCGCGACTCGGCCACGAAGGCGAAGGGTGGCAAGGCGAAGCCGCCCAAGCGTCAGGAATCCCGCCGCGGAGCGGGCGCGGAGGATCTCGGTCCCGTCTGGGAGGTCGACCTGCTCGACGCGCCGCGCACCACGGCCATCGACGCGGGCGAGGCCGAGCTGGACGACTTGCAGGAGCGGCTCGAGGCGACGCTGGCCGAGTTCAAGGTCGAAGGCGACGTGGCGGGACGTACCACCGGTCCGGTCGTCACCCAATATGGCGTGCGGCTCCGGCCGGGCGTCAAGATGATCCGGCTGGTGACGCTCGCCGACGACCTCGCCCTCAAGATGAGCGCGCGCTCCATCCGCGTGGCGCGGATTCCCGGGCGCGACATGGTGGGCGTCGAGGTGCCGAACCCCAAGTCGCGGGTCGTGATGCTGCGCGAGCTGCTGGAGGACGAGCAGTGGAGCGGTGAGGAGCGGCTCCTGCCCGTCACCCTCGGCCTCGACCTCGAGGGGCGCCCCGTCATCGCCGATCTCGCGAAGATGCCGCACCTGCTCATCGCCGGCGCCACCGGCACCGGCAAGTCGGTGGGCATCAACGCCATCATCACGTCGCTCATCTACCAGTACCAGCACAAGGAGGACCTGCGCTTCCTGATGATCGATCCCAAGATGGTCGAGCTGTCGATGTACAAGGACTTGCCCCATCTCCGGCATCCGGTCGTCACCAACAACAAGGAAGCGGCGCGGGTGCTCAAGTGGGCGGTGGGCGAGATGGAGCGGCGCTACGCGCTGCTCGAGGCCAACGGCGCGCGCAACGCGGCCGACTTCAACCGCAAGCTTCTCGAGGGCAGGCCGCTCCGGACCCCGGCGCCCCGGCGAATCACGCTCACCGACATTGCCGCCGAGGCACCCGACACCCCGCCGCCTGGGCCGGCCGAGGAGGCGTACACCGGCGGGAAGCTTCCGCTCATCGTCGTGGTGGTGGACGAGCTGGCCGACCTCATGATGACCGTGCAGGCGGACGTCGAGACGCCGCTCGCCCGGCTGGCGCAGAAGGCGCGCGCGGTGGGGTTGCACCTCATCCTCGCCACCCAGCGCCCGAGCGTGAACGTCATCACCGGACTCATCAAGGCGAACTTTCCGAGCCGGATCGCCTTCCGCGTGGCGTCGAAGGTCGACAGCCGCACCATCCTCGACGGCAACGGCGCCGAGGCATTGCTGGGCAAGGGCGACATGCTCTTCCTGGAACCGGGCAAGAGCGAGCCGATGCGGCTGCAGGGCGCCTACATCTCGACCGAGGAATCCGAGCGCATCATGGAGCGCTACCGCACGTGGGCGGCCGCGCGGGCCGAGCGCGGGGCGGTGCCTGCCGTCGAGAGCAACATTCTGGACGAGGTGCCCGACGGCGAGACGGACGGGCAGATCGACGGCACCGGCGCCGAGGCCGGCGACCGCGACCCGCTCTTCAAGGAGGCGGCCGTGGCCTGCGTGCAGAACCAGGGTGGCTCTACCTCGCTCCTGCAGCGCAAGCTCGGCATCGGCTACGGCCGGGCGGCCCGGATCATGGACCAGCTCGAGGACGCCGGGATTCTGGGGCCCGCCAATGGGAGCAAGCCGCGCGACGTGCGGGTGGGCATCGAGCAGGTGGACGAGTACTGCGCCTAGGCTGCCGCGCTCACCCCGCTACCCCCTCCGCTTCGTCCGGATACGTCTCCTTCGCCCGCATGAGCGCCGCGCGCGCGGCCAGCGGGCCGACCAGCTCGAAGATCGTGATCGCCCCCAGCACGACCGCGGTGATCGTGGGCGCGAGGGCGGGGAAACGCTCGCGGGTCGTGAGCACGAGGCCGATGGCGAGCCCCGCCTGCGAGAGCATCGAGTAGCCGAGCAGCTCGCGTACGTGCGGCGGGGCATCGATCCGTCCGGCAGCAAGCCGCACGCCCGTGAGCTTGCCCACCGCACGGCCCACCACGTAGATCACGCCCACCAGGCCAAGTGATTTGAGCAGCCCGAGCCGGAGATCGGCGCCGGCAATCACGAAGAAGATTGCGTAGAGCGGCGGATCGGTGCGCCCAACTGCGGCGAAAAGGCTGCGGCTCCGGTCCGTGAGGTTCACCATCGTCGCGCCGACGGCGAGACTCGCCACCAGCGGAAACAGATCGATCGCGCTCGCCACCCCCACGGTGAGCAGGATGCAGCCGGAGAGCAGGATCAAGGTCTCGCCGTGCTCCACCGCGCGCGAGGCCCACTGCGCGAGCAGTAGCCCCACCAGATAGCCGAGCGCCACCGACCCCACAAGCTGCCACGCAAGCGTGAAGAGCGTGGTGCCCCACGCCGCAAGCGCGCCCCGGCCCGTAAGCGCGCTCGTGTGTAGGTCGAGTCCTGCGGCGATCAGGCTGAAGCTGACCAGACAGATGATGTTGTCGATGGCGATGACACCGATCAGCGTGTCGGTGAGCGGCCCCGATGCGTTGTACTCGCGAATCACCATCAGGGTGGAGGCGGCCGCAGTTTCGATCGAAATGGCCCCGAGCAGCAACGCCACCGGCCAGGGCTGGCCCGCGATCTTTGCGCCGGCAGCGACGATGACGGAAGCCAGGGTCGATTCGATGATCGTGAGCCGGAGCACCCCGCGGCCCAGGCGCCCGATGCCGGAGAGATCGAACACTGCACCGATCGAGAACAGGATCATGCCCAGCGCGATTTCGCTGAACACGCTGAGTCCCTGCAGGTTTTCGTGGGTAATGAGGCCGAGCGCCGAGGGTCCGACGAGAATCCCGGCCAGGATGTAGCCGGTCACCTCGGGCACGCGAACGAGCTTGGCGGCGTGGCCGGCCAGAAGCGCGAGCAGCAGAATGACGCCGATGGCAGTGAGCGCGTTCATGCGCCGGCGCTCCGCTCGCGGGCGCCGCTCACTGCGTCGGGCCGAATGGCGCGCCCCGAAGCACGCCGTCGCGCTCGTAGACGAGCAGCACCGGCCGCCGCGCGGCGCGGCGAAGGAGCGAGGCGACGTCCGACTCCGCGCGCACGGCGCGGCCGTCCACCTCGAGCAGCCGATCGCCCGCCCGGAGCCCCGCGCGCGCCGCCGCGCTCCCGGGAGACACGGCGAGCAACGGCACGCCGCGGGCGAGCGTGAGGCCGAGGGGCTCGGGCGCCAGACCGCTCGCCGCTGCGCCGATGCGAATCTGCCGGTCGACACCGCGCCGGGAGACGGTGAGGGATCCCGCCTGCACCAGCGCGTCCGAGTCGGCGAGTAGAGCCACCGCGGCGTCCAGCTTCGGCGGTGGGCGCCCTCCCATCGAGAGCAGCACGTCGCCCGGACGCAGGCCGGCCAGGTCGAGCGGACCGCCGCGGCGGAGCGCCGCCACCGCGATGAGAGTGTCGGGGGCGGACGCGCCGAGCACCGAGTCAGCCACCGCGAGCCGCAGCCCGGCGCGCGCCCAGAGGCGGGCAGCGGGTTCGCGGCCCCGCTTGAGCAACCCGGCCACAGCGCGCGGCGTGATCGCCTCGAGCTCGGCGCCGCAGCGCAGCACGACGCCCACCAGGTTGTCGTCAAGATCGAACACGCCGGCGCCGAGGAGTCCGGTACCGAACGAGGCGCTCAGGGTGAGCGCCTCGACCCTTCGTCCGTCGCACACAATACCGCGGGTGCCGCCGCTCCATGCCACGGCCGACGCGGTGTCGCGACCGGTCCGCCCGACGATGACCACCCAACCGGTGCCGGGCTGTGCGAACGGCCGCTTCACCGCGTTTGCCGAATCGATCGTCGCGCGCGCCGCGCGCGCCGCGCCGCCGGCCGGCGAAGGCCCATCCGCGAGCGTCACAAGCGCGGCGGACGCCGAGTCGGTCGCGCGCAGGATGGTCCCGTCGGGCCGCCAGCGAACGCCGCTGACGCTCCGCCCGCCCGCCGAATCGGGCGGGAGCGGCACGATGTGACGTGCGCTCGCGGCGATCTGGTCGCCGAACGCGCGGGCCAGCGCGTCCGCTGCGGCTGACTGCGACAGCACGACCAGATGGGCCGACGAGCTGCCGCTCACCTGCACGGGCGGCACTCGCCGGGTGGGCCGTGCCAAGGCGCCGCCGACGAGGATCGCGGCGGCGACCGCCGCGAGAGCGGCCAGGCGCCGAGGAGGGGCAACGAGCGGAGGCATTGGGGGTAGTCGACCTCGGCGCAACTTGGACCGGACGGGGGCCGGGGGCAAGGGCGCCGTGCGGCATGAGGATGGCGCCGCGGGCCTGCGCCGCTATACATTGATATCAAAGCATTTCCGGGAGCAGGCTATGGCGGGATCGGCGCGCCAGTCCGCAGCGCGAGTACCCGGTGCGCCGGATGCCACCGGAGTGGCGCTCGTGGCGCGTGACGGCAGCGAACAGGACGTCGCGCGCATCGTGCATGGGCTCCGCCGCATCGTCAAAGCCCTGGAGGTGTACTCGAAGGAAGTGCAGCGGGCCTATGGTCTCACCGGCCCGCAGCTCTGGGCGCTCAAGGTGCTCGCGCGCAAGGGACCGCTCGCGGCCGGCGCATTGGCTCAGGTGCTGGTGGTGCATCAGAGCAGCCTTTCGGCGCTGCTCCACCGACTGGAAGCGCGGGGACTGGTGCGCCGCTCCCGCGACCGCGCCGACCGCCGCGTCGTGCGGGTGGCACTCACGCCGCGCGGCGTCACGCTGGCCGAGCGTGCCCCGGAGGCCGCGCAGGGTCGCTTGCTCCACGCGCTCCGGCGGATGCCCGCGGGAGAACGCGAACGGATCGACGCCGCGGTCGCGCGCCTGGTCGGCGCCATGGAAGCCCACGACATCGACGCCCGATTCTTCTTCGCCGACGAGTAGGTCCCGACGGCAGGTTCAGCCGCCCTCACCCCGGATGTCCGCCATGGCGCGTACCCTGATCGCCGCCAATCGACTGCCGCTTACCGCGGTGCAAGAGGACGCCGAGGCGGCGGCCGCCGGTGCGGGCGGGATCGTGCTGCGCCCGAGCGCCGGCGGGCTGGCGACCGGACTCACGGGCGTGCACGATCCGGCGCACGATCTCTGGTTCGGCTGGTCCGGCTTGGCGGACGAGGTCGCCGGCGGCCCCGCGCTGGCCGAGCTCTGGCGCCGCCATGGGTGCGTACCCGTCCCGCTTTCCGGCGAGGAGGTGACGGCGCATTACCGGGACTATTCGAACGGCGTCATCTGGCCCCTCTTCCACTCGCAGATCGACCGCTTGCCACTCCGGCCCGGGCCCTGGGGCGTCTACGAGCGCATCAACGAGCGCTTCGCCGATGCGATCCACGCCCAGCTCGCGCCGGACGATCTCGTCTGGATCCACGACTATCAGCTGATGCGAGTGCCGCTCTTCCTCCGCCGCCTGGACCCGCACGCGCGGATCGGCTTCTTCCTTCACATCCCCTTTCCACCGGCGGAGATCTTCTCCGCGCTCCCCGAACGGGTGGAGGTGCTCGGGGGGCTGCTCGGCGCGGACCTGATCGGATTTCACACGAAGGCCTACCGCGACAATTTCGCCGCGGCCATCTCCCGGGTGCTTGGCGCCTCGGTGGAGCGCGACGTCGTGCGGCGGGGTGGGGTCGCGCTCGGATCGCGCGAGGTGCGCCTCGGCGTCTTCCCGATGGGCATCGACGTCGAGCGATTCTGCCGAGTGGCGGGCACGCCGGCGGTGGCGCAGCACAGCGCGCGGTATCTCGGCGCCGAGCGCAGCCGCATCCTCCTCGGCGTGGATCGGCTCGACTACACCAAGGGCATCCCGCGCCGGTTACTCGCGTTCGAGCGCCTCTTGCAGATGCATCCCGAGCTGCGGGGCGAAGTGAGGCTGGTACAGCTCGGTGTGCCGAGCCGGGGCGACGTGCCGGCGTATCGGCGCGTCCGCGAGCAGATCGACGGGCTGGTCGGTCGAATCAACGGCAGCTTGGGGACGCCGACCTGGACGCCGATCCATTACATCGCGCGCAGCCTGGAGGAAGACGAGCTGATCGCGCTGTACCGCGCGAGCGATGTCATGGTGGTCACGCCGCTCCGCGACGGAATGAATCTCGTCGCAAAGGAGTTCGTCGCGAGCCGCACCGACGAGGATGGCGTCCTCGTGCTGAGCGAGTTCGCCGGGGCGGCGGCGGAGTTGGGCGATGCGCTTCTGGTGAACCCGTACGATATCGACCGCACCGCGCGCGCCCTGTCCCGCGCGCTCAACATGGAACCGGGCGAACGCCGGGCCCGGATGCGCGCGCTACGCGACGCCGTGCGCTCGTCGGACGTGCACCGATGGGCGCAAAACTTCCTCGCGGCGCTGCGCGCGGCGAGCGCGCCGGGGGGCGCCGCGGCCCCGCCGGCGCTCGCCGCCGTGCTGCCCGGCGGCCCGCACGCCGGCGCGGCCCAGGCGCAGCAGCTGATCGCCCGCGCCCGTGCCGCGCGCGAGCTGGTGCTCCTGTTGGACTACGACGGCACGCTCGTGCCCATCGCCCGGACGCCGGCCGCCGCCACCCCGGATCGCGAACTGCGCGCGCTGTTGTCGGCGCTCGCCCGGCGGCCTCGCACGACGGTGCACATCGTGAGCGGGCGCGACCGCGATACACTTGCCGCCTGGCTCGGCGATCTGGGCGTGGGGCTGTACGCCGAGCACGGGCTGTGGTGGCGTCCGCCGGAGGGGGGCGAATGGCAGCGCACGGCCGCCGGCGTGCTCCCGCGGAGGGCAGAGATCGTGTCGCTGCTGGAGACCTGCGCCGTCCGGGTGCCGGGCGCGCTCGTGGAGCAGAAAACCGTGGGTGTCGCCTGGCATTATCGACTCGCCGATCCGGCGGCGGCCGCGGAGGCCTTGCACGTGATCCGCGCGATGATCGGAGGCATCGTCCCCGACGGCTCGGTCGAGCTGCTGGAAGGCTCCTGCGTGCTCGAGGTGCGGCCATCTGGCATCAACAAAGGGCGAGTCGCGGCGCGGGTCCTCGGCACGCTCCCGTCAGGCACGCTCGCGATCGCCATGGGCGACGACCGCACCGACGAACAACTCTTCGCCGCCATGCCGGAAGGCGGCATCAGCGTGCATGTGGGCGCGGGCCCCACGGTGGCTGACGTGCAGCTCGCGACCGTGCAGGACGCGCGCGCGTTCCTGTCGGCCATTGCGGCGCCCGCCCACGTGCAGAGTGAGACGCGCAGGGGGCGGGAATCGGGTGAGGGCAATCCCGTCGGCGCGGAGCGGGGGGAATGATGCGGGCCCGGCTCGCCGACGCGGCCGGGGCGAGGCGATCTCCCTGCCTCGCTCGCCATCGTGCTCGATAAGCCCTTCGTTGAGGGGCAGCCGGGGACGCGATTCGACCAGGTCGCGGCGATGCGCGGCGCCGAACGTCTGGCCTGAGCCGGGCGTATCGCATGCTTCGCGTCGTTTCGATGGCGCCCGCCCGGATTGGGTACAGCTCCCCGTCCGGCGCGCACTACCATTCCCCCATGCGCGCGCACCCCGTGCCCCCATCCGAATGGACCGATCCCCGCCACCTGCGCGGACTCCGGGGCGAGCGGGTTGCGCTCGCATTCCTCGCCGCCCGCGGCTATGAGATCGAAGCCCACCGCTTCCGTCTGGGCCGGCACGATCTCGACTTGGTGGCGCGCCAGGGCCGGGTCGTGGCGTTCGTCGAAGTCAAGACTCGGCGCGGCGCGGCCTTCGGGGCGCCGGCCGAGGCAGTGGGGCGGCGGAAGCGGGCCATCCTGGCCCGGGTGGCGGAGTGCTGGCGTCTTCGATGGGGGCGCCCGCGCGACATCTATCGATTCGACGTGATCGGGGTTGTGGAGGATGCGGCGGGTGCCATGGCGGTGGAGCACCTGGTGGATGCGTGGCGGCTTTGAGGTTCGGTTGTTGATGTGACCGAAAACAAGTCACATTTATACCCTTGTTTCGGGAAGTATTCGGCATTATCTTCGCCCCGCTTGTTCCGTGTTGCAAAAGCAGTCACACTAAGACCGAGGTCACCATGGCCGACGAATCCCGCCTCGAGTCCGATCGCCGCAAGGCGCTGGGCCTCGCCATCTCCCAAATCGAAAAGCAACTGGGAAAGGGCTCCATCATGCGCATGGGCGGCGACGCGCCCCGGGTCCGGGTGGCCGCCATCCCGACCGGCGCCATCAACCTCGACGCCGCCACCGGCATCGGTGGCGTGCCGCGGGGCCGCATCACCGAGATCTACGGCCCGGAGGCGTCGGGCAAGACCACGCTCTGCCTCCACCTCGTTGCCAGCGTGCAGCGGGCCGGCGGGGTGGCCGCCTACGTGGACGCGGAGCACGCCCTCGACGTGGACTACGCCAAGAAGCTCGGCGTGGACATCGAGAACCTGCTCGTCTCCCAGCCCGACACCGGCGAGCAGGGGCTCGAAATCGTCGACATCCTGGTGCGGTCGGGCGCCGTGGATCTCGTGGTCATCGATTCGGTCGCGGCGCTCGTGCCCAAGGCCGAGATCGAGGGCGAGATGGGCGACTCGGTCATGGGCGTGCAGGCGCGGCTCATGAGCCAGGCGCTCCGGAAGCTCGCCGGCGCCATCAACCGCTCGAACACGTCGGTGGTCTTCATCAATCAGCTGCGCGAGAAGATCGGCGTGATGTTCGGCAATCCCGAGACCACCACGGGCGGCAAGGCGCTCAAGTTCTACGCGTCGCTCCGGCTCGACATCCGCCGCATCGGCCCGGTCAAGGAGCGCGAGGTGGTCATCGGCAATCACGTGCGCGTCAAGGTCGTGAAAAACAAGGTGGCGCCGCCGTTCCGCCAGGCCGAGTTCGATATCATGTTCGACGAGGGCATCAGCCACACCGCGCTTCTCGTCGACCTCGCGGCGGAATCCAACATCATCCAGAAGTCGGGCGCCTGGTACTCCTACGGAGATCAGCGCATCGGCCAGGGCCGCGAGAACGCCAAGCTCTTCGTGCGCGACAATCCGGCGCTCATGGCCGAGATCGAGGGCAAGGTGAAGGAGGTCCTCGGCATGAAGCCGGCGGTGACGGTCCCGGCGGATGATGAGGGCGACGACTAGCATGACGGGGCCCGAGCGCATCACCGCGCTCGAGCCCGACCCGCGGCGCCCGGGCTGCATCCGCGTCTATGCGGACGGCCAGCCCTACTGCACAGTGCCCGAGAGCGTGGCCGCGGGGCTCGCGCTGGATCGCCCGCTCGACCCGGCGCTGCTGGCGCGGCTCGATGCCGCGGCGGATGCGGAGGCGGCGTTCCGGAGCGTGGTGCGCGCGCTCGAGCGGCGCGCCTACGCCCGGGTCGATCTCGGGCGTCGGCTCGTGCGCCGCGGGCATCCGCGGGAAGCCGTGGAGGCGGCGCTCGACCGCGCCGCCGCGGCCGGGCTCGTGGACGATGTCCGCTTCACCACGCATTACGTCCAGACGCGCGCGGCGCGCGGCCGCGGGCCGGCCCGCATCGCGCGAGATCTCATGCTGCTCGGCCTTGCGCGCGCCACCATCGATCGCGCTATCGCCGACGAGTGGCCGCCCGACACCGATCGCGCGGCCATGCCGCGCGCGCTCGCCGCCCGCCGCGCGGGGCAGCTCGGCGGTCTCCCGCGGCCGGTGCTCCGGCGGCGTCTGCTCGCTTATCTCGCGCGGCGCGGCTTCAGCGGACGCGAGGCGCTCGATGCGGTGCGCGAGGTCGCCGGATAATACTCGCGGGTGCGCAGACGCGTGGTTCCGCATTTCGTGGCCGGGAGGCAGGGGCCTTCCTATATTCCTCCCATGCGCTCCGGCGAGATCCGACGACTCTTCCTCGACTTCTTCGTCGCCAGGGGGCACCGCGAGGTGCCTTCTTCGTCCCTGGCCCCGAAGAGCGATCCGACGCTGCTCTTCACCAACGCCGGCATGGTGCAGTTCAAGCGCGTTTTCCTGGGCCAGGAGCGGCGCGATTACGTGCGCGCCACGACCTGCCAGAAGTGCGTGCGCGCCGGCGGCAAGCACAACGATCTCGAGCAGGTGGGCCACACCCGGCGGCACCACACCTTCTTCGAGATGCTCGGCAACTTCTCGTTCGGCGACTACTTCAAGCGCGACGCGATCGCCTACGCGTGGGAATTCGTTACGAGCCCCGAGTATCTCGGCATTGCGCCCGCGCGGCTCCGCGTGAGCGTTCACCACTCCGATACGGAGGCGCGCACGCTCTGGCGCGAGGTTGCCGGGCTGCCCGACCACCGGATCTATGGCCTCGGCGACGCAGACAACTTCTGGCAGATGGGCGACACCGGTCCGTGCGGGCCCTGCTCCGAGATCTACGTCGATCTCGAGTCGACGCCGGACGCGGGCCGTGCCCGGCATGACGAGGTGATCCCGCGTGAAGCGTTTGAGCGGCTGGCCGAAGAAGGTCGCTTCCTCGAGATCTGGAACCTCGTGTTCATGCAGTACGACCGTGCGGCGGACGGAACGCTGACCCCGCTCCCGCGGCCGTCGGTAGACACGGGTGCTGGCCTCGAGCGCATCGCCGCGGTCATGCAGGGCGAAGACGACAATTTCCACACCGATCTCTTTCTGCCGCTCATCGCGCGGGTCGGCGAGCTGGTCGGGCGTCCGTACGACAAGGAGAGCCCCGACCGCGCGTCGTACCGCGTACTGGCCGACCACGCCCGCGCGGTGAGCTTTCTGCTCGCCGACGGCGTGTATCCGGGCAACGAGGGGCGGGGGTACGTGCTCCGCCGCATTCTCCGCCGCGCGGTGCGGCATGCGTGGCTGCTCGGCCGCCGCGAGCCGACGCTGGCGCCGCTCACCGATGTCGTGGTGCGCGAGATGGGCGCGGTCTATCCGGAGCTCGTGGGGAAGCAGGCGCACATCCGCGAAACCACCGAGGCCGAAGAGCAGCGCTTCCTCGAGACGATCGAGGGCGGGCTCCGGCGGCTGGAAGAGATCTTCGCGTCAGGTGTCACGACGGTGTCGGGCGACGAGGCGTTCAAGCTGTATGACACCTTCGGTTTTCCGATCGATCTTACCCAGATCATTGCGGGCGAGCGCGGCCTCGAAGTCGACCTCAATGGATTCGAGCGCGCGCTCGATGCCCAGCGCGAGCGCTCACGCGCGGCGCACGGCGCGGCGCGGCTCGCAGAAGCGGGTCCGGCGGGCGCCAGGACCGGTGCGCCCGGCATCATCGTGCGGGAGCCCGGCAAGTGGCGCACGGTGCGGCGCGGCAAGCAGCGCTTCGTCGGCTACGATCGCACCGAGGCCGAGTCCGACGTGCTCGCTTTCCGCCAGGCGGGCGATCGGGTCGAGCTGCTGCTCCGGGAAAACCCGTTCTACGCCGAATCAGGCGGTCAGGTGAGCGATGTCGGCGCGGTGGCCGGGCCGGGCTGGTCGCTGGCGATCGACGCAGTGCACAAGGAACCGGGCAAGGGGACGGCCATAGGCGGGACGCTCGCCGAGGAATTCGAACCGTCGGTGGTGCGGGCGGTGGTGGATGCACCCCGCCGCCGTGACATCGAGCGGAACCACAGCGCCACCCACTTGGTGCATCTGGCACTCCGCCGGCACCTGGGCGCGCATGCTCGGCAGGCGGGCTCGCTGGTCGAGCCCGACCGGCTGCGCTTCGACTTCACCCACCAGCGCCCGATCGAGCCGGATCTGTTGCGCGCCATCGAGCGCGACGTGAACGAGCAAATCTGGGCCAACGCGGACACCGTCACCCGCGAGATGCCGTACCCCGATGCGATCGCGCTCGGCGCGATGGCCTTCTTCTCGGAGAAGTACGGCGATCGGGTGCGCGTGGTGCAGATGGGCGAGTCGATGGAGCTGTGCGGCGGCACCCACGTGCGAAGCACCGGCCAGATCGGACTGTTCCGGCTCACGGGTCAGGGCGGCGTCGCGGCCGGCGTGCGCCGCATCGAGGCGGTCACGGGTCCGGTGGCGTACGCGGCGCTGCGCGAGTTGGAAGGCCGGATCGAGCAGGTGGCCGAGCGCCTCAAGGCGCAGCCCGAGCACGTTGCGCGCAAGGTCGATCAGCTGCTGGAGGAGCGGGCCCGGCTCGAGTCGCGCATCAGCGACTTGATGAAACAGGGCGCCAACGGCGCCGCACCCACGGGCGAGACGCTCAACGTGTCGGGCGTCGCCGTGACGCTCGACGAGACGCCATCGGAGGACCGCACCGAGTTGGGCCAGGTGGCCGACCGCTTCCGTGAGGGGAAGCGGCGCGCAGTGCTGGTGCTCTTCGGCACCGGCGGCCGCGGCGCAATTCATGTTGCCGTGACCGACGACCTCGTGAGCGGCGGACATCGGGCGGGAGATCTGGTGAATCGCATTGCAGCGGTGAGCGGCGGCCGGGGCGGTGGCCGGCCGCACTTCGCCTCCGCCGGCGCGGGCGATCCCTCGCGTCTCGGCGCGGCACGCGAGGCGACCCCCGCGCTCGTCGCGGGCTGGCTCGGGAACGGCGGGTGAGCTCGCGCGAGCCGGCCCCCACGGCGCTGGGCGCGTGGCTCGATCGGCACTCTGCGCGCGCCCCGGCGCCGCTCGGCGCCCGGATTCGGGTCTTTGCCGGTGCGGCAAGCGAGAACGCAGCGGGTGGCAAGCCGGGCGGCACCGCGGAGCCGCGCGCGCTGCCTGCGCTGCTCGCGCATGCGGCATCTGAGGCGCTCGCGCGCGTTCTGGCACACCCGGGCGACCGCTCCGCCGCCCTCGATCTCCTCGCCGCCGACGCGCTCGTTACGCTGGCACTCCTCGCACAGGCACAACAGGCTCCCGCGGAGCTGGCCCAATTCGCCGACGGGCTCATTCGGGCGGGCCTCGCCATGAGTGCGCCGAGCGCGTGATCGACCTCCACTCGCACCTTCTCCCCGCGGTGGACGACGGGGCCCGGACGCTGGAGCAGGCGGTCCGGACGCTCCGGGCGATGGCACACAACGGCATCACGGACCTGTGTCTCACGCCGCATCTGCCGGCCAGCCGCGCCGGCGCCGGGCCGCCGCCCAACCACGACGCCGCCTTTGCCGCGCTGTCGGCCGCGGCGCCGGAGTCGCCCCGGCTGCACCGGGGCGCCGAGGTGATGCTCGACCGGCCGCTCTCGGAAAGGGCAGCGGCGCAGCCGGGCGTGCGGCTCGGCGGCACGCGGTACATCCTCGTGGAGTTCCCCCGGCTCGTCTCGTCGGACGCCGTGCGCAATGCATTGGGGCACGTCGCGGCCACCGGACTCGTGCCGGTGCTGGCCCACCCCGAGCGCTACAGCTCGTGCTCTGTCGATTCGGTGCGGCAGTGGCGCACGCTCGGGGCCCTCATGCAGGTGGACGCGACGACGCTGCTCGCGAGCCAGGCCCGCGGCGACCGCGCGCGCCGGCTCGTCTCGGAGGGGCTCGCGGACATCATCGCCGCCGACAACCACGGCGACAGCCGCATGCTGCTCGCCGGCTGGCAGATGCTCGAGGAACACGGCGGCACCGCCCAGGCGCAGTTGCTCACCACGCGGAATCCGGCGGCGATCCTCGCCGACAAGCTGACCGACGATGTGCCGCCGCTGCCGATCCGCACCTCGCTGCTCGACCGGATCCGCCGCCTCTGGCTCTCGGCCGACGCGTGATGGGGGGCCCGTGAGCGGGCGCGGCGCGTGATCGATCTCGAGGGCAAGACCGCGCTCGTGACGGGCGGCGGCCGCGGCATCGGCCGCGCCACGGTGCGGCTCCTTGCCCGGGCCGGCGCCGACGTGCTGCTCACCTATCGCACCCGCGCGCCGGAGGCGGTCGCCGTCGCCGGTGAGGTTACCGAGCTCGGCCGCCGGGCCGACGTGTTCGGCGGCGATCTGGCGGATTCGGCGGTCGTCGACCGCCTAGCCGAGGCGGCGACGCGCTTCGGTGGGCTCGACATTTTCGTCGGCAACGCGGGCATCTGGCCGCCCGAAGACGTGCCGCTCCGCGACGTGCCGGCCGCGCGCTGGCGCGAGATGCTCGCGGCCAATCTCGACACCATTTTTCTCACCACGCGCGCGGCGCTCCGGCTCATGCGCGCGGGAGGCCGCGTGGTGCTCGTGGGCAGCACGGCCGGCCAGCGAGGCGAGCCGTATCACGCCGATTACGCGGCGACGAAAGGCGCGATGATCGCGCTCGTGAAATCGCTCGCTGTGGAGTGCGCGCCGGAGATCACGGTGAACTGCGTCGCGCCCGGCTGGGTCGACACGGAGATGTGCGCGCCGGCCTTTGCCGCCGGGGGCGAGGCGCGCATCGCGGCCACGATTCCCCTCGGCCGGGTGGCGACGCCGGAGGACGTTGCCGGACCGATCCTGTTCCTCTGCAGCGACCTCGCACGGCACATCACCGGAGAAATCCTCAACGTCAACGGCGGCAGCGTGCTCTGCGGATGATCCATCTGCTCTTCACCGGCGGCACGATCTCCATGCGGCGCGACGCCGTCGCGGGCGGCAACATGCCGGCGCACGGCGGCGCCGCGCTCGTGGCTTTCGCACCGGGGCTCGAGCGGATCGCGCCGTTTCGCGTCGAAGACTGGGCCCGGGTGCCCGCGTGTCATATGGGCCCCGATCGGCTGTGGGCGCTCCGGGAGCGCGTGCGCGAGCTGGTCGAGGGCCCCGATCCGGCCGCGGCCGAGCGCCCAAACGGTGTCGTCGTCACCCACGGCACCGACATCCTGGAGGAGACCGCGTATCTCCTCGCGCGCACGCTCGATCCCGCCGTGCCCGTGGCGGTCACCGGCGCGATGCGCACCTCGAGCGACGAGGCGTGGGACGGCCCGCGCAATCTCACCGATGCCGCAGCGGTGGCCGCGAGTCCGGCGAGCGCCGGCCGGGGCGCGATGGTGGTCTTTGCCGGGCGGATCTTTGCAGGGCGCGAGGCGGTCAAGGTGGACACGATGGCGCTCGAGGCGTTCGCCGCGCCGCACGGGGCGCCGCTCGGAACTGTGGTGGAGGGCGCGGTGCGCTACGCCGCCCAGCCCGACACCAGGAGGTCCGGCGGCGTTCTGCGCCCCAAGGCGCTGCGCGCTCGTGTCGCGCTCCTCCCGCTCGTGATCGGCGACGACGGCGCGCTGCTCGACCTTGCGCGGCCCGGTCACGACGGTGTCGTCATCGTCGCGTTCGGGAGCGGCAACATGCCGCCCGGCGCGGTGCCCGCCATGCGGCGCTGGCTCGACGAAGGCAAACCGGTGGTGCTCTCGAGCCGCTGCCCCCGCGGCGTCGTGACGCCCGCGTACGCGTTCGACGGCGGCGGCGCGCAACTCGTGCGGCTCGGCGCCATACCCGCGGGGCCGAGGACGCCGTCGCAGGCGCGAATGGAGCTCACGATCGCGCTTTCGGCCCGCGCCCCCTACGGGTCGGACTGAGGCGGAACCCGTGGCCGCGCGAGCCTTCCCCAACCGGCTGGATTTGGGCGACGAGGCCCTCGCGATCGCGCGCACCCTGCACGACGCCGGGTTCGAGGTCTGGTGCGTAGGCGGCGCCGTGCGAGACGCATTGCTCGGCGCGGCGCCGAGCGGCACGGCAGCGCGCGCCGAGCGGATCGATGCCGAGCACGCGGGCGCTGGTGCGGCCGAGGTCGACTTCACGACGTCCGCGACCCCGGAAGAAGTGCAGGCGCTTTTCCGGCGCACCGTGCCGGTCGGGCTCAAACACGGCACCATCGGCGTGCTCGACCGCCAACGGGTGCTGCACGAGGTGACCACCTTCCGCCGCGACGTGGAAACCGACGGGCGCCACGCGGTGGTAGCTTACGGCGTGTCGCTCGAGGAGGACCTCGCGCGCCGCGATTTTACCATCAACGCGATCGCATACCACCCGCTGCGCCACGAGTGGCGCGATCCGTTCGGCGGCGCGGCCGATCTCGCGGCCGGTGTGATCCGGGCGGTTGGCCGGCCTGCCGAGCGATTCCGCGAAGACTACCTGCGCATTCTCCGGGCGCTCCGTTTCGCAGCGCGGTTCGAGTTCCGCATCGAGCCGGCGACGTGGGACGCTGCGCGCGCGGCGGCGCCCGGGCTCGAGCGGCTCTCGGCTGAGCGCGTCCGGGACGAATGGTTCAAGGGACTGCGCACCGCGCGCTCGGTCGCGCGGCTGGTCCAGCTGTGGCTGGAGAGCGGCGCGGCTCAGCGCTGGCTCCCCGAGCTCGCTTACGCGCGACCGCCCGGGGGGGATTACGCGAGCACGGAGGTAGATCGCGAGCCGCGCGACCCGGTGCTGCTCACCGCATTTCTCTGCGACGACCCTGCGGCCGTACTGGAGCGGCTTCGCGCCTCGCGAGCCGAGATCGCGCGCGCGGAGGCGATCGCGCGCGGCCCGGCCGAGCCGGGCGGCGGAGCCGAGGCGGTGCGCCGGTGGCTCGCTGTCGTGGGCGCGGCGCCCGGCGGTGCGGCCGATGATCTGACCGCGATCTGGCGACTTCGGCACCGCAGCGAAGCTCCATGGGCCACGACCGTGGCCGAGATTCGCGCCCGGGGAGACGCGGTCATCCGCGGCCAGCTCGCCATCGACGGTCGGGACGTGCAGGCGCTCGGCATTCCGCCCGGCCCCAGGATCGGTGCGGTGCTCGACCGGCTTCTCGACCGCGTGCTTGCCGATCCATCACTCAATACGCGCGAGCGTCTCACCGAGCTTGCCCGCACTATCGCGGCGGCGCCCGAGTGATTTCCGTCTCGCCGGCCGCATTGGCCCTGGCCGCGGCCGCCGCGGCCGGCAACCTGCTTGGCGCGATGGCCGTGGTGCGCCACCATCGGCGCGAGCTCACGATCATCGAGCTCGGCATCGCCTTTGGCGCGGGGTTCATGCTCGCGGTGGCCGTGCTTGGCGTGCTGCCCGTAGTCTTCCAGGCCAATCCGCGTGGCGCCGTGTACGTGCTCGCCGGCTATCTCGCCGTGCACCTCGCGCAGCACGTCGTCATCCCCCATTTCCATTTCGGCGAAGAGACGCACCGCGTGAGCGGTTTCACCGGCATCACCGCGCTCTTCGGCCTCTCGCTCCACACCTTCTTCGACGGCGTCGCGATCGCGAGCGGGTTTCTCGTCTCGGGCCGGCTCGGGCTGTTGCTCTTTCTGGCGGTGTTGGTCCACAAGCTGCCCGAGGGCGTCACCATCGCGAGCATCATGCTCGCGGGCGGGCAGAGCAAGGCAAGTGCGGTGTGGTCCGGCGTGTGGCTCGGCGTGGCCACGCTGCTCGGCGTCGTCCTGACCGAAGGCATCGCTCCGCTCGCGCGGCATGGGCTTGCGCTCTCGGCGGGCGTCACGCTCTACGTCGCCGCCAGCAATCTCGTACCCGAGTTCCAGAGCCGGCGCGGCGCCGCAATCGCGCTCGCCTTCTTCGGTGGACTCGGCGCGTATGCAGTGAGCGATTGGCTCATCGGCCTCTGGCTCGGGTGACGCCGCGTTGAGCCGGGCGCGGCCTGTCTATCTTTCGTCCATGCCTCCGCGCAAGCGTACGCCGGCTTCGGTAACCTCTCTCTTTCCCTCCGCGCGCGCCGCCGAACCGCTCGCGGCGCGCATGCGGCCGCGCACGCTGAACGAGTTCGCCGGCCAGGAAAAGATCCTCGGGCCGGGCCGGCCGCTCCGCGTCATCATCGAACGCGGGACGCCGGGCTCGCTCATTTTCTGGGGGCCGCCCGGCACCGGCAAGACCACGCTTGGCCATCTGATCGCGAGCGCCACGGCGCGGGTGTTCGTGCCATTCAGTGCGGTGAGCGAAGGCGTTCCCCGGATTCGCGAAATCATCGGCGAGGCGCGCGAGCGGCTCACCGCGGGCGGCGCGCAGACGATCCTCTTCGTGGACGAGATCCACCGGCTCAACAAGGCGCAGCAGGACAGCCTCCTTCCTGCCGCCGAAGACGGTACGATCACGCTGATCGGCGCCACCACGGAGAACCCGAGCTTCGAGGTGAACGGGGCGCTGCTCTCGCGCACCCGGGTCTTCGTGCTCGAGCCGCTCACGCCGGCGGACCTGCTCGTGCTTCTGGGTCGCGCCCGCGACGACGCCGAGCGCGGTCTCGGCGCCATGCGGCTCGCGGCGGAGCCGGACGCGCTCGAGTTCATCGCGGAGGAGGCCGATGGCGACGCGCGCCGCGCGCTCACGGTGCTCGAGGCGGCGGCGATGCACGTGGGCACCGGCGGGAGGATTACGATCGACGTTGCGCGCGAGGCGATGCAGCGCCGCTTTGCTCGTTACGACAAGGCGGGGGAGGAGCACTTCAACCTGCTTTCCGCCTATCACAAGTCGCTCAGGGGCAGCGATCCGCAGGGCGCGCTCTACTGGATGGCGCGGATGCTCGACGGCGGCGAAGATCCGATGACGCTCTTCCGCCGGGCCATCGCGATGGCGGCCGAGGACGTGGGCCTGGCCGACCCGCACGCGCTGGTCGTGGCCGTGGCCGCCCGCGACGCCTTCCACATGCTCGGCG
This sequence comes from Gemmatimonadales bacterium, assembly GCA_036279355.1. Classification (NCBI taxonomy): domain Bacteria; kingdom Pseudomonadati; phylum Gemmatimonadota; class Gemmatimonadia; order Gemmatimonadales; species Gemmatimonadales bacterium. The sequence goes on along the minus strand of DASUJH010000020.1, from coordinate 225,387 downwards.
CGCCCGAGGGCTATCTCCCGCTGGCCGAGATGACGATCTATCTCGCGACCGCGCCCAAGTCGAACCGCGCAAAGGTGGCGCTCGACGCGGCGCTCGCGGCGGCCCGCGAGACACCCGCGGAGCCGGTTCCGCTCCACATCCGGAATGCGCCGACGGGCCTCATGAAAGAGCTGGGCTACGGCGCCGGGTACCGCTACGCGCACGACTCGCCCACGGGTTACTTGCCGCAGGAATACCTCCCCGAGGCGCTGCGCGGCACCACGCTCTACCGGCCGGGAGACATGGGCTACGAGAAGAAGATCGCCGAGCGGCTCGAGTGGTGGGCCCGGCAGCGCGAGGCGGGCGGCGGCAGAGCGCCCGACGCGACCGGCGATTCGTGACCGGGCTCACGGCCCGGCCCACCTATATTTGGAGCATGGAGGCACGGACCCTATCCGAGAATTGATTTCCATCCGCGAGCCGGTGGAGCGCGCCATCCTGGTGGCCGCGCCCCGCAAGGGCTCGAACGATGCCCGTCACCTCGTCGACCACCTCGACGAGCTGGCCCGCCTGGTCGACACGGCGGGCGCGGAGGTGGCGGGCAAGATTTCCCAGCAGGTCGTGGCCCCCAATCCGGCCACGCTCATAGGCGAAGGCAAGGTGGAGGAGGTGCGCGCCGCGGTGACCGAGGCGGGCGCCACGCTTGTCATCTTCGACGAGGAGCTGGCGCCGGCCCAGGGCGCCAATCTCGAGCGCGAGCTCGACGTGCGGGTGATGGATCGCGCCGAGGTGATTCTCGACATCTTCGCCACCCGTGCGCGGAGTCACGAGGCCCGCTTGCAAGTCGAGCTGGCGCAGCTCGAATACCTGCTCCCGCGCCTCACCCGCATGTGGACTCACCTCTCGCGGATCCGCGGTGGCATCGGGCTCCGCGGCCCGGGGGAGACCCAGCTAGAGACCGACCGGCGGATCATCCGCCGCCGGATCCGCGCGCTCAAGGGTAAGCTGCAGGGCGTCGAGCGGCACCGCGAGAATCTGCGCGCGGGGCGCGACCCGCTGCTGAGCATGGCGCTCGTGGGCTACACCAACGCCGGCAAGTCGAGCATCCTGCGCGCGCTGTCGGGCGAGCACGAGATCGTGGTGGAAGATCGCCTGTTCGCAACGCTCGATACGCTGACCCGTGAGGTCGACCTGGGCGAGGGCATCCGCGCGCGCATCACCGATACGGTGGGCTTCATCCGCAAGCTGCCGCACCACCTGGTCGCGAGCTTTCGTGCCACCCTCGAGGAGGCGCGCATGGGCGACGTGCTTCTCCACGTGGTGGACGCGAGCCATCCCGACTGGGAGGGCCAGATGCACGTGGTCGATCGCGTGCTGGCCGAGCTCGGTCTCGCCGACCGGCCGCTGATTCCCGTCTTCAACAAGCTCGATCTCCTGGCGGACCCCACCGCGTTTGCGCTGCGCGTTCGCGCGCTCTATCCGGGGGCGGTGATGGCCACGACGATGCGTACGGACGGCCTCTCCGCGCTCAAGGCGCGGCTTCGCGAGCTGTCGCGCGCGGGGCAGGTGACGGTGGTCGTGCGGCTGCCGATGACGGACGGGGCGGGTCTGGCCGCGCTCTACCGCGACGGCGAAGTCCTCGGCCTCGCTCAGCGCGACGGGCGACACGAGATCACGGTGCGGATGGAGACATGGAAGGCCGAGCGGCTACGCGAGCAGGGGCGCGAGGTGGAGCGCGCCGGATTGGGGGAGCGGCGGCAGGCGACCGGGTAGCGGCGCGCCACAACCGCCGCGGACGCGCTCAGCGGTGTTCGGCCAGCTCCCGCGCTGCCCGAGGCACCTGCTTTGGCGTCGACGGCTCTCCCCGACGCCCCGCAGCCATCGCGAGTCCCTTGAGCGTAAGCCGGGCGGTCTCCTCCCACGAGAGCTCGGCCGCGCGCGCGAGGCCCCGGGCGCGGATACGCTGCCGAAGCGCCGGGTCGCCCAGCACCTCGAGCATCACACGTGCGACGTCGTGCGGGTCGCGCGGGTCCACCAGCGGCGCGCCACCGGCAACGACCTCGGGGCAGGCGCCCGTCTTCGAGGCGATCACCGGACACCCGCACGCCATCGCACCCAGCAGCGAAAACCCGAACCCCTCGTAGAACGCCGGGAAAACCCCGAGATCGGCGAGGCTGTAGAGCTTCGGCAGCTCGTCGAACGGAATGAAATCGACGAACCGCACCCGCTCGAAATCCGCGTCGGTGAATCCCATGTACAGCAGGTAGTCGCGGACGCGCCGTCCGGCAATGACAAGACCGTGCGGGATCCGGTCGCGGATCTCGAGGAACGCCCGCAGGGTCGTGTGGGGATTCTTGCCGGGATAGAAGCTGGTCGAGCCCGCGAGACCGGGATGGTCCACCCGGGTCACGGCCACGATGAATTGCTCGGGCAAATGGTAACGTGCGCGGAATTCGTCGAGCGCGGCGCGGTCGGTGACCGGACGCAGATGCTCCTGCGGCGCCGGCCACGTGACCGTCGTGCGCGGGAAGGGCAGGCCGAGGTGCTTGCGATTCTCCTCGAGGATCCAGTGCGCCATCGGAAAAATGTGTGCGGCGCGGCGGCAGTAGAGTGGCAGCATGATCCGCTCGTACAGCACGTCGAGGCGCTCGTAGTGCTCGGGCTCGACCCAGGGCGCCGGCTCCTGCAGTCCCATGGTCGGGGGACAGGGGCTCAAAAGCGGCACGCTGAACTTGGGGTTGAAGATGACGTCGGCCCGCTCGCGCCACGCCCAGTAGGGCATCGCGACCTGGTCCCAGAGCAGCGTATTCTGGGGCCGGTCCACCAGCACTTCCCTGGCCTGGGGGAACGAGGCGAAGCGGCCGAACCACTTCTTGGTGCGGTAGAGCAGCAGGTATCGATTGGACTGGTCGATTCGCAGCATGGCATCCACCAATCCCTCGACGTATGCGCGGAATCCGCTGTCGTGGTCAATGGGACGCATCATGATTGCGATCTTCATTGCAACTCCCGAGAGTGCGGACGCTCGGCGGACCCCTAGGACGGCCTGCTTGCAAGAGCCGTGCACCGACCGTACCGGGGCGGGTACGGCGAGAAAACGAGAGCCAGAAAAGATCAGGGAGCAATTTGTCCCCCCGTGCGCCACCCTGGCGCGGGCGGGCATCACACTGCGACAGTGAGGCACCACGGGTTCTGCAGATACCATGCAACGGTCTTGCGTAACCCCGACTCGAAGCTCTCCAGTGGCTGCCAGCCCAGCTCCCGCGTGAGGCGCCCGGCATCAATCGCGTAGCGGAAGTCGTGTCCCGGCCGATCGGTGACGAGCCGGATCAGCTCCAGGTAGCGCTCCGGCGGCACCCCCGTCGCCTCGGCCAAGACCCGGCAGAGGAGGCGTGCGATGTCGAGGTTCCGGTGCTCGTTGCGGCCGCCCACCAGATAGAGCGCGCCCGGTGCGCCGCAGCGCATCACCAGGTCCACCGCACGGCAGTGATCGTCCACATAGAGCCAGTCGCGCACGTTCATCCCCGTGCCGTACACCGGCACCGGCACGCCCGCGAGACATGAACGGATCACGGTGGGGATGAACTTCTCCGCGTGCTGGCAGGGCCCGTAGTTGTTGGAGCAGTTGGTCGTCGTGACGGGCAGGCCGTAGGTGTGGTGGTACGCGCGCACCAGGTGATCGGACCCGGCTTTGCTCGCGGAATAGGGTGAATTGGGCGCGTAGGGCGTCTCTTCCGTGAACGCGGGATCGGCTTCTCCGAGGCTGCCGAACACCTCGTCGGTCGACACGTGATGAAAGCGCACCGAACGCGGCGCGCCCTGTGCGCCGGCGCGCCACGCGTCGCGCGCCGCCTCGAGCAGTGTAAACGTGCCGACCAGGTTGGTGGTGACGAACGCGGCGGGTCCCGTGATCGAGCGATCGACGTGCGACTCGGCCGCGAAATGGACGACCGTATCAATGCGGTGCTCGGCAAACAGCGCGCGCACCAGCGCGGCATCGCAGATGTCGCCTTCGAGCAGCGTGTGCCGCGCGTCGCCGGCGGCGGCGCCGAGGTTCTCACGGCGGCCCGCGTAAGTCATCGCATCCAACGTGACGACGCGCACCGACCCGTCGCTCGCGAGCAGGTGGCGCACGAAATTGCTGCCGATGAAACCGGCGCCGCCGGTGACGAGCACGCGCCCTGGGACGTGCGGGGCCGGCATCAGGGCACCTCGGCCAGCACATCGTGGAGCGCCGCTTCCCAGGGCCGCGGCGCCAGCGCGAACCTTTCGGACCAGGTCGTCATGTCGAGCACCGAGTACGCGGGCCGTGCGGCCGGCGTCGGATAGTCGGCGGTCGCGATGGGAACGACGCGTCGGCAGATCACGCCGGCGCGCCCCGCTAGGCCGTCCACCACGGCGCACGCGAGCCCGTGCCACGTCGTCTGGCCGGCGTTGCGGAAGTGATGCGTGCCCCAGGGCGCAGCTTTCCCGGGTTGATCCGCACCCCGCGCGCCGCCGCGTTCCGTCCGTGCGGCGCGTGCCGCGGCCTCGAGCACGGCCTCCGCCAGATCGCCGGCCGACGTCGGGGCGCCGGTCTGGTCGGCCACGATACGGAGCTCCTCCCGCTCGCGGGCCAGCCGCGCCATCGTCAGCACGAAGTTGTGGCCGCGGGGCGCGAACACCCACGAGGTGCGCAGGATGACGTGGCGCTCGAGCGCCGCGCGCACGGCCTGCTCGCCCGCGAGCTTCGAGGCGCCGTACACGCCGAGCGGATTGGTCGGCGCGTCGGGAGCATAGGGAGTCGTGGCACGCCCATCGAAGACATAGTCGGTGGAGAGGTGGATGAGTGCGGCGCCGTGCTCCGCGCATGCCTGGGCGACCGCTGCTGCGCCATCCGCGTTGGCTCGCCACGCGGTCGCAGGGTCGGACTCGGCGGCATCGACTCGAGTGTACCCCGCGGCGTTCACCACCACGTCGGGCCGCGCGTCGGCGACGGCGCGGCGCACGGCGCCACGGTCGCCCACGTCGAGCGCCGCGCGCGGATGCGCGACGACCTTCCAGCCCCTGTCCGTCGCGCGTTCGGAGACGGCGCGACCCAGCATGCCGCCCGCGCCGGTCACCAGCATCCGCATCACGTGCCGTCCGGGTGCCGCCGCGCCATCACTCGCCGTGTCGCTCCGCGTATCGCGGAAGATCGTCGCGCGCGGCGCCGAGCGGCAAGTAGGCGGCGTCCTTGGGCGAGAGGAGCGGATCGTGGACCGGCCACTCGATGGCGAGGTCCGGGTCGTCCCAGCGCACGCCGCGCTCACCCTCCGGGTGATACAGCTCGGTGCACTTGTACGCCACGTCGGCCGGGTCGGAGAGGGCGCAGAAGCCGTGCGCGAATCCGGGTGGAACCCAGAGCATCCGCGCGTTCTCGTCGCTCAGCTCGACGCCCACCCAGCGCCCGAACGTCGGCGAGCCTACCCGGATATCGGCGGCCACGTCGAAGACGCGCCCGCGCGCGACGCGGACCAGCTTGCCCTGCGGGTGGGGGAGCTGGTAATGCAACCCGCGTAACACGCCCGCGCGCGAGCGGCTGTGGTTGTCCTGCACGAACTCGACCGGCAGGCCCGCCTCCTGGAACACGCGGCGATTGAACGATTCGAGAAAGTACCCGCGCGGGTCGCCGAAGACCCGCGGAACGAGCAGCAGCACGCCGGGGAGCGCGGTCACCTCGACGATCATCGGGCCGCCAGGCGCGCCTCGGGCTCGCGCAGGAGCGAGAGCAGGTACTGGCCGTACGGCGTCTTCGCGAGCGGCTGGGCGGCACGCTCCAGACCGGCCGCATCGATGAAGCCCATCCGATAGGCGGCCTCCTCGGGCGCGCCGATCTTCAAACCCTGCCGCTCCTCCACTACGCTCACGAAGTGCGACGCCGCCAGCAGCGCCTCGTGCGTGCCGGTGTCGAGCCAGGCGACGCCGCGGCCCAGCAGCTCCACGTTCAGTGCGCCGCGCTCGAGGTAGAGCCGGTTGAGATCGGTGATCTCGAGCTCGCCGCGGGACGAGGGCCGGAGCCCGCGCGCGAGCGGCACCACGTCGCGATCATAGAAGTAGAGGCCCACGACGGCGTACGACGAGCGCGGCTGCGCCGGCTTTTCCTCGATGCTCACCGCGCGTCCGGCCACGTCGAAGCTCACCACGCCGTAGCGCTCGGGGTCGCGCACGCGGTAGGCGAACACGGTGGCGCCCGACGTGCGCGCCGCCACCCGTTGCAGCTGCTGCGACATCCCCTGCCCGAAGAAGAGATTGTCCCCCAGGATGAGCGCCACGGGGTCGCCGGCGATAAAATCCGCGCCGATGAGGAACGCCTGCGCGAGTCCCTCCGGCCGGGGCTGCTCGGCATAGCGGATCGAGAGGCCGAGCGCCGCGCCGTCTCCAAGGAGTGCCCCGAAGCGGGGCAGGTCCTCCGGCGTGCTGATGAGCAGGATGTCGCGGATGCCGGCGAGCATCAGCGTCGTGAGCGGGTAGTAGATCATCGGCTTGTCGTAGATCGGGATCAACTGCTTGCTCAGCACGCGCGTAGCCGGCAGCAGGCGGGTGCCCGCACCTCCGGCCAGGATGATCCCTCGCGTCATCCGACGATGCTCCCGGGGTCGAGTGGCATGGCAGGCATGGATGGTACACCGGCAACGCCCCACAATGAACTGGGGCCCCGGCAAACGCCGAAGCCCCCGCTCGTGGCACGCAGCACCTCGGCGTTACGGCTACTCTTTCCCGCTCAGCACCTGTTCCAGGATGAGCCAGCGATTCATCCCGGCAAACTTCTGGTGCATCTTGGTGATGGGCGGCGGCGACATCTCGTCTTCCTCGATCTGGAGGTCGGCGAGGGCGTCTATCCCGGAGTGGAGAAACTTGCGCAGGCCCTTCTCGAGCGCCATGCCCGCCGTACGGAAGTTGAAGAGCGTCGAGAACTGCAGGATGAACCCCAGATCAGCGAGCTGCTGATTGGTGATGAGCTTGCCGGCCTTTTTCGCGCGGCCGAAGTAGAGCGACGGCGACAGATTGAAGCCCAGCATCTGTTTGGGGTAGTGCTTGCGCACCCCTTCGGAAAATTCGGCGGGTTGGTCGATGTCGGCGTTGTTGAACTCCGGCCAGATCACGTCAACGCCGAGCTCGGCCGCCTCCCACGCGTCTTCGACCGCCATTTTGACGCCACCCGACGATTGGCCGGGAAGCGCGCCATCGATCGAGTCGGTGCGCGCGATAATGACGACGTCGACGCCAGTGACCTCGGCCGCCGCCTTGATCGCCTTGAGCTTGGCGAGCCAGTCCTTCCTGGGCACCAGCACCTTGTCGCGCTTGGCCTTGCCGACGTTCACGATGTGGCCGCAGGTGCGGTTGGTCGGGTCCTGGTTCTCGAGGTGGACGCCTGCGGTGCCCACCCGGATGAGCTCGGTGGCGAGGGTGAACGTCTGGGTGGGGCCGCCGAAGCCGGCCTCCATGTCGACGAACGCGGGTGGCGCGTCGATCAGCTCCTTGCCCTCCGAATCGTACCAGCAGGTATTCCGCGCGCCCTCGATGCCCTTCTTCATCTCGAGCACCAGCTCGACCATCTGGTGAGACGAGTAGATGCCGATGTCGGGGTACAGGCTCTTGGTCGCGGCGAGCTGCCACCCGCTCCCATAGAGCGCCTTGAATCCGAGACGGGTCATGATGGCCGCGGTGAACGCGTCGTACGCGCCAGCGGTGTGGATATAGCTCTTCCGGGTCTGAGCCTCCTTGAGGAGGCGGCGGAGCTTCAAGGCCGGGACCTCGGCCTCGGGCGGCGCAAAGAGCTTGGCGACCTCGTGAGCCGGGTAGGTGCTGTGCGGGGAGCTGGGAGCAGCGACAGTCGCCATGAGGGCCTCCACAAGGGTGCAAACAACCACGCCGGGCAGATGGAGCAGCGGCCCGGCGATTGTGAATTATTTCACATTATAGTGAGCGCCCTTCCGAGGCGCCAGTGGCCGCGGGTCGGCGCGCGGTCCGGATGGGGCGGCCTTCGGCGTCGCGTTACATTCTCTGGTGGCCGGCTGGATCGGGCCGTCCGTCGCTCGGCGCTGGATTGGAGATCCGATGAACCTGGTCGCCGCCTACAAACGCCCAATCAAGGCAATCCTTCCGTTTCCCGTGTACTTCGCGATGCGGAAGGTGTACCACGATCTCATCATGCCGGCGACGTACGCCCGCAGCGCCCGGAACGACGCGGAATACCTCGATGCGCACGGCATCGATGTGGCGCCGCCTCCGAATCTCCGCCATCGCACCCACGGCTCGCCCGATCTGCCCTCCTTCCTGAAGGAGGGTGAGCGGCACTACCGCACCATCGAGGCGTCGGCGTGCCCGCACGGCCCCGGGGGACAGGATGCCGCTCGCGTGCTGGACTTCGGATGCGGCTGCGGGCGCACTGCGCTCTGGTTTCGCAAGCATCGACCCGAACTTGCCTACACCGGCGTGGACCTCGATCGGGAATGCATCGGCTGGAACGAGCGGCATCTCCGATTCGGCCACTTCCTCGTGGGAAGCCCGCGACCGCCGCTGCCGTTCGACGCCGGCTCGTTCGATCTCATCTTCAGCATTTCCGTTTTCACCCACCTGAGCGAGGACCTCGCCGCGGCATGGCTTGCCGAGCTCGCGCGCGTGGCGCGCCCGCGCGCATACGTGCTGCTCTCGATCTACGCGCAGCGTGAGATCGAGGCGCTCCCTCGCGTGCAGCGCAACCAGCTGGACAAGACGGGCCTCTATCATGCGAGATCGGGCGTGATGCACCGAATTTTTCCCGACTTCTACCAGAACACGTACCATGGCTGGGATTACATCGTCCGCCGGTGGGGGCAGTTCTTCGAGGTGGTCGATCGGGTCAACATCGGGGTGCAGGACCTTGTCGTGATGCGGGCGATTGCGTGAGCCTCCACGCCGAAGCCAGATCAGGTGTCCGGTGGACCGCCTTCGCCGCCGGCGGCCAGATCATCGCACAGCTGCTGCAACTCGTCGTCGTGGCGCGCGTCCTCCGGCCGGAGGACTTCGGACTCATGGGCATGGTGGTGGTCGTGCTCGGGCTGACGCAGGCGTACGCCGACGTCGGCATCAGCGCGGCCATCGTCTACCACCAGGGCCTCAGTCGCGCCCAGCTCTCGTCGCTCTACTGGTTGAATATGCTGGTTGGCGCGCTGCTATTCGGCGCCCTGTGGCTCGCGGCTCCACTGGCGAGCGCCCTGTTCCACGAGCCGCGTCTCGTGCCGCTGGTGCAGGTCACGGGAATCGTGTTCCTGATCCAGCCGATCGGCAGACAGTTCGAGGCGATCCTGCAGCGGGACCTCCGGTTCGACGTTCTTGCCCGCCAGGACCTGTTTGGGGCGGCGAGCGGAGCCGTCGCCGCGATCGCCGGGGCGCTGGGCGGCCTCGGCGTCTGGGCGCTCGTGCTCGGCACGCTCGTTACCGCGGTCGCGCGCGCGGTGCTCGTCGCATCGGAAGGACTGCGCCTGCATCGCCCGGCGTTGCACTTCCGGTGGTCCGACGTGCGCGGATTGGTCGGGTTCGGCCTCTACCAGATGGGCGAACGGACCATCAGCTACATTGGCCAGCGGCTCGACCAATTTCTCGTGGGGAGTATGCTCGGCGCCGAGGCGCTCGGCTTCTACAGCTTCGCGCTCAACCTGATCTCGCAGCCGGTCAACCGGATCAATCCGGTCGTGACCAAGGTGGCGTTTCCACTCTTCTGTCGGGTGCAGGACGAGCCGGTGCGGCTGCGGCGGGGATTCGTGAAGATGCTTGAACTGGTCACGGCCATCAACGCGCCGCTCCTGCTCGGGCTCGCCGCAGTGGCGCCGTGGTTCATCGTCGTCGTGTTTGGCGCCAAGTGGGCCGCCGCCATCCCCCTCGTGCAGGTGCTCGCCCTCGTCGGGCTCGGACGCTGCATCGGCAACTTGAAGGGCAGCCTGCTCCTCGCGCGCGGGCGGGTGGATCTGGGGTTCTGGTGGAACGTGCTCCTCCTCGCGCTCAACGTGCCCGCGCTCGTCGTCGGCGTGCGCTATGGGGGAGCGCTCGGCGTTGCCGTCATGCTCCTCGCGACGCAGGTCGTTCTTGGTGCGCTCGGATATCCGGTGCTCGTACGGCCGACTGCCGGCGACTGCGGCCGGGAGTACCTGGGCGCCGTCGCGACTCCGCTGGCTCTCGCGCTCATGGCGACGCTTCCGATGTACCTGCTCGGCTCGCTCGTGCCCTGGAACGACGCCGCGGTGCTCGCGATTCAGATCGCGGGGGCGGTGCTGGTTTACCTCGTCGCGCTCCGAGCGCTCACGCCGGGGCTGTACGCGGAGCTTCGCCGATTCCTGCCGGGAGGCTCGGGCACGGGGCGGGCGATGATCGCGCCAACGTCCGCCGAGCTGTGATCGACACGCCCCTGAGCTGGGCCGCGACAGCGCGTCGCGTGGCATGCCGATGCTGAGTGCCGCCGCGTGGACCCCGACCAAGTACGTCATTCGCGACGACCGCCTCCGCGCCGCGGCGGACCCGCGCATCGTGAGCATCGGGTCCCGCCTCATGGTGGACGCGATCGCGGCGCGCTACACGGCGGCGATCCCGCTCCACTGCCGCGGCGACGTGCTGGACCTGGGATGTGGCCGGGCGCCGCTCTACGGACTCTATCGCCACTTCGCCGGGACAATTACCTGCGTGGATTGGGCGGATTCCGAGCACGACGTGCGTCATGCCGACGTACTCTGCGACTTGAACGAGCCGATCCCGTTCCCGGATGCATCCTTCGACACGATCATCTTCTCTGACGTGATGGAGCATCTCTACCGTCCTCAGCAGGCGCTTGAGGAGATCAGGCGCGTGCTGCGCCCGGAGGGGACGCTGCTGATGAACCTGCCATTCATGTACCCGATCCACGAGCAGCCGCACGACTATTATCGGTACACGCGCTTTGCGCTCGAGCGGATGCTCGGCGACGCCAGCCTGGAGGCGGTCGCGCTCGAGTCGATTGGCGGCGCGCCCGAGGTGCTGGTCGATCTCGTCTCGAAGCTGTTCCTGCGGATGCGGATCGCGGGCCCCTCCCTCGCGGGTTCGGCGCAGGCGGTTGCCGGCTGGTGGGTGCGCACGAAGCCGGGACGCTGGATGTCGACCTCGACCGCCGCACAGTTTCCCTTCGGGTATTTTCTGATTGCCCGGCCTCGGTAGCGCCGTTGCGACGCGCGGCACCGAGCCAGGAGCCGTGGCGTGGGTCGTGTGTCCCGAGTTCGGCGCCGCGAGCGAGGTATGGCTCTACCGCCAGGCCACCGGCATGCGCAGGCACCGCGTCCGCGTCATCACCTGGAACGAGCGGGACGCGGAGCAGTTCCCCGCTGGTCCGTGCGAGGTGACTCAGGTGCCGACTCCGTTTGCGCCTCCGGGGGGGCGATGGCGCCGGAGGGTGCGCGGCGCCCTGAGCCTTGCGCTGGGTCGCCCCGGCAGCACGCGCGGCGAGATGGCCTGGTTTCGCGCCGCGATCGGGCAGCGGCGCCCCAGTGTGATCCTCGCGCAGTACGGACCGACGGGCATACGCATCGCGCCCGCGGCTGCGGCGGAACGCATTCCGCTGGTGGTGCACTTTCACGGCGTCGACCTCTCCGCGATGCTGCGCTCCGCCCACTACCGCAGGTCGTTGCGCGTTGCGATTCCACGCGTCACTCGCTTCGTGGTCGTGGCCGAATACATGCGCGACGCGCTGACGCGTCTCGGCGCGGAGCGGGATCGGATCGAGCGCATTCCCTATGGGGTGCCCCTCGAAGAGTTCCCCGCCATGGCGCGCGGTCGCAGTCCGTGCCGATTTCTCATGGTCGGTCGCCTGACCGAGAAGAAGCGCCCCGATCTTTCGCTCCGGGCGTTCGAGCTCGTGGCTCGCGCCGACGCCGATGCGCATCTTACCATCATCGGAGGCGGCGAGCTCTTCGCATCCGTGCGGGAGCTCGCCGCCCAGGGCGGACTGGCCAATCGCGTCACGATGCTCGGCTCCGAGCCGCCGCAACGGGTGCGTGAGGCCATGGAGGCCGCCGACGTCTTCGTGCAGCATTCGATGGTGGCGTCGAACGGAGACATGGAGGGCTGGCCGGTCGCAATCGCCGAGGCAGCCGCGAGTGGTCTCCCCATCGTCGCAACGCGCCACGCGAGCATTCCCGAGCAGGTCGCGCACGAGTCGTCCGGATTGCTGTGCGACGAGGGTGATTGGCAGGCGATGGGCGCGCACATGCTGCGGCTCGCGGCCGACCCGGCGCTCAGGTGTCGGATGGGGCAGGCCGCCCGCGAGCGGATCGCCGCATTCGACCTGGCCGGCCAGATCGAACGACTGGAACGGCTGCTCTGCGATGCGGCAGCCGACTCCCCCGGCGCATGATGCAGCCCAACGGCAAGGCGGTGGTACTCGCGCCTTTCTGGCGATTGCCGTCGCACGTCGCGGTCTATCGCGTGGAGCGCTTCGTGCGGTGGCTTCAGGGCGAAGGCGTGGACGTGGTCCTCGTGCGCGCCTCGTCCCGCGACTTCGTCGAGCAGACCCCGTGGGGCACGGAGATCTCGATGCGCGACCCCGTGTCGCTCTACCGCGAGCCGGGCGGCCCGCCTCTGCCGGCATGGCGCCGCCGGCCCAATCGCCTTCGCCGGCTCGCGGCAATGGCAGTGCTGACGCCCGATCCGTTGATCCTCTGGGCGCGGCGCGCGGCCCGCCACCCCACTGTCCTCGAGCACGCGGCCGGTGCGCGGTGGGTGATCGCGTCGAGCCCGCCAGAGTCGGTGCACGTCGGAGCCGCCGCGCTCGCCGCGCGCGTGGGTGCCAAGCTCGTCGTCGATCTGCGCGACGGCTGGCTCGACGAACCCCTCCGGTCGCTCGTGCAAACCTCGCGCTTCCACCGGTGGCGGGAGCGCCGGCTCGAGCGCCGCATCATCTCGCAGGCGCATCGCATCTTCGTGACCTCGGAGGGCTGGCGGCAGCAGTTGGCGCAACGATATCCCGGCGCGGTCGGCAAGGTAGGGCTACTCACCAATGGGTACCCGCCGGACGGCCCGGGTGCTGTCCCTGGCGAATCGGCGGCGCACGCCGACGAGCGGAACACGCTCGAGCTCTGTTATGCCGGCCAGTTTACCCAGTCGCGGAGCACGCAGCACCCCAGGCTGCTCCTGGAGCCGCTTTGGCTCGCCGCGCGCAAGGGCGGGCGGGCCGCCTGCATCGATCTCGTCGGTCATCTGAGCGGCGAGGACGTGACGGAAATCGCGGCTTGGAGCCCGCGATTCGAGGAGGCGGGCTGGAGCGTGCGTACCCATGCGCCCGTGCCGCGGGCCGCGATCCTGGCCCGTTTGCGCCGCGCGAGCGGACTGCTGCTCCTTTCGGCCTCGGAGTCCGCCGTGCCGAGCAAGCTCTTCGAGTACATCCCCGCCGGTCGTCCGATCCTAGCAGCCGCGAGCCCGACCGGCGCGCTCTGGCGGCTCTGCCGGCAAATACCACAGGTGTTTCTGACCGACTATCTTCGCCCCGAGCATTCCTCGCCCGTGCTGAGCGCCTTTCTCGCCGCATGCGCCGAGCGCGAGCCCGCGTATGGACTTCCCGAGCAATTCACGGAGCGGTATCTGCGGAGGAGATTTCTCCGGGATCTGGAGCTCGCTCCGGACGACGTGTGATCGATCCATGAGCCGCAAGAGGACCGGAGCAGCGTGAACCTCATCCTGCTCAGCACGTACAACGGCGCCGCGTTCCTGCGGCCTCAACTGGACAGCCTCGTGGCGCAGACCGAGCCGGATTGGGTCCTGCTCGTCCGTGACGACGGGTCGCGCGACGGCACGCCGTCACTGCTCGCCGAGGCCGCGGCTGCGGACTCTCGCGTGCGCGTCGTGACCGACCACGTGCCCGGCAACGTCGGCCCGGCCGGCAGCTTCGGCGTGCTGCTGGAACGCGGTGTGGCGCTGGGCGGCCGCCGCTTTCTGCTCGCGGACCAGGACGACGTGTGGCACCGCGACAAAGTCGCCCGGCAGCTCGCGGCGCTTGCCGGCGCCGAGCGCGAGCTCGGCTCTGAGACCCCCATCCTCGTCCATTCGGATCTGCGCGTCGTGGATGCCGAGTTGCGCCCCCGCCATCCCTCGTTCCTCCGGTACCAGGGCCTTCGCCAACCATCCGCCGATCCGCTGCGCACGCTCCTGGCGCAGAACTTCGTGACGGCGTGCGCGGCCGCGTTCAACCGGCCGCTCGCCTTGCTGGCAGCGCCGTTTCCCGAATCCGCCGTGATGCACGATTGGTGGATCGCGCTCTGTGCCGCAGCGGCCGGCGAGCTCAGGTTCGAGCCCGACGCCCTGGTCGACTACCGGCAACACGGGCGGAACACCGTCGGAGCACCCGGTCAGTGGGGGCTGGCGGTTCGCGCCGCCAGCGATGCGGTAAACTGGTGGAGCGCTCGCCTTGCGATCTTTCGCGGCGGCATCCGACAGGCCGCGGCGCTCGAGGCGCGCCTCACCGAGCGGGGGTCGGGACGAGCGGACGCGCGCGCGCTGGTGCGGGAGTACGCGCGCGCCTTCGACGGCCCGCGAGGCCGCCTCCGGCGTCTCGCCACCGTGGCCGGGCTCGGCGTGCGGCCCGAAGGCATGAGCCGGCGCGCGCTCTTCTGGTGGCGCGTGGCGCTCGCATGACGGCAGAAACGGCGACGGCCCCGGCGGTCCGCGCGCACGGTGCCGCGACGCGAGCGCAGCCGCTCCGGCGCGTGCTCTGGTTCTTCCCCGCGGCCTTCGTTGTCGAAACCATCCTGGGCGGCCCGGCGGGCCTCCGCGCCGCGCCCTCCCGCTACATCCTCTTCTTCGCCACGGTCCTGAGCCTCACGCTACTCGCGCTGCGGCGGGGGCGGGTTCGCCCCCGCGTGCTGCGCGCGCTGCTCGCCGTGCTCGGATTTCTCGCTTTCAATCTTGCGTGGGCGACCGCGATCCCGACGGTGCACGGCGAGGACCTCTTCACGGCGTTGGCCGAGATCCGCGCCATCCTGGTGCTCGTGCCGGTCGTATTCTTCATCGCCGCGACCGACGCGGGCGATGCGCCCGTGCGCACGATGCAGCGGATCGTGATTGGCGGGGCGACCGTGCTCGCGACGTTGCAGGTCGTGATCTGGGCCGCCGGCACCCTGGCGCCCGCCGCACAGCTCGTGATTCGATTTGGCCTGGGATGGCTCTATCGCTACCAGTCGATGTACATCGGGCACATGCCCGACGGGTTCTACCGGGTCTTCTGGATCTGCACGCTGTGGGAGATGGTCGCGCTCTTCTGGCTGCCCAGCCTGCGCGGTGAGGTGCGGGCGCGCGGGCTCCGCGCCCTCATCCTGAGCGCCGGATTGCTGGTGAGTTATTCCCGCGGGCTCTGGCTCGCGACCGGTCTTGGCGGGATCACGTTTCTCGTGCTTCGGACCCGCCTCGCCGGCACCATTCCCGCGCCGGCGCGGCTCGTGCGCCGGGTGGTGGTCGGTGCGGCCGGCATCACGGCACTCGCCGCCGCCGCGGGCTGGGACCAGGTTTCCATCCGGCTGACTTCGGCGTTCAACAGCCAGGACGTGAGCGTGTCGGAGCGCCTGCGGCAGCTACCGTACCTGCTCGATTTGTGGGACAAGAGCCCGATTTTCGGCAACGGGTACGGCGCGTACGCCGTGCAGCACGTGCGCGACGTGCACGCGCCGTTCAGCTACGAGTACACGCCGGCCGCGCTTCTCGCCAAGCTGGGGCTCATCGGTTCGCTCGTGTTCTGGTCGTTTTTCATTGCCCTGATGGCGACGGCTGTGGCGCTCGCGGGGCGGCGGCAGCCGCTCGACACCGCCGTGTTTGCGGGCGCGCTGGTTGCCGTGCTCGCGTCGTCGCTTACGAATCCGCTCATGATCAATTTCGTCGGCATGACGATCATCGGATGCCTCGTAATCCAGTGGGCATCTCTGGTCGCAGGCCCACCACCCGCCCGGGGCGCCGACGGGTGAGCGGCGCGGGTACCCCCGACGAGCGGGCCGCCCCCGCGCTCAGCGCGAGCGTCGTGGTCTACCGGCCTTCGTCCGACGAGTTGCGCACCACGCTTCGTACGTTCCGCCGCGAGGCCGAGCGCGCGGTCGCCGCACGGGAGGTCGCGTCGGTGCAGCTCGTGGTGGTGGACAACGGTTCACCTGCGGTTGCGCTCGACACCCTTCTCGCGGAAGAGCTGCGCGCCGCTCCATGGTTCGCCTGGACGCTTCTGCGCGGGCATGGCAACGTGGGGTACGGCCGGGGACACAACATCGCGGCCCAACGCGGCCTCGGCCGCTACCACCTCGTGCTCAACCCGGACGTCGAGTTGGTGGAGGGCGCCCTCGCGGCGGGACTCCGGTTCCTTCGCGAGAATCCCGACGTCGTGCTGGCCGCCCCCTGCGCCGTGAGTCCGCATGGGGTGCCGCTCCATCTCTGCAAGCGGTATCCGAGCGTACTCGTGCTGGCACTCCGGGGCTTTGCGCCACGGTGCGTCCGGGCTCGCTGGGACGCGCGGCTGGGCCAGTACGAGATGCGACATCTCTTTGCCGCGGCCACGCCGGTGCGCGCCGACTTCCTGGCGAGCGGCTGCTTCCTGCTCGTCCGATCGGATGCGTTCATTGCGGCGGGGGGCTTCTCCCCGCGATTCTTCCTCTACTTCGAGGATTCCGACCTGAGTCTCAGAATGCGGCAGCACGGCGCGCTGGCCTATCTGCCGGCCATGCGCATCGTGCACCACGGCGGCAATGCCGCCAGGAAGGGTTGGTGGCATGTGTGCCTCTTCACGAGATCGGCCGTGACCTTCTTCCGCGCGCATGGATGGCGCCTTGCCTGAATCCGATCTGATCACCGGCAAGGCCCCACCGCCGCCTGAGCGGGCCCCCGGCCCGAAGCGCGACGCGCGCCCCGAGCCCGAGCGCGCGCCCCGCGCCGCCGGCCCCGAGGGAGAAATCCGGCTTCAGGATGCCCTGCGCGTGCTCGGCGCGGAGTGGCGCCAGATTCTGCTCGTCGCGGCTGCGTCGGCCGCCATCGCGCTCGTGATTCTGCTCCTGCTGCCGCGGGATTTCACGGCGAAAACGATCATCATGCCGCAGCAGGCGGAGGGGTCGTTCGGCGGTCTCGGCAATATTGCCGGGCTCGCTGCCCAGTTCGGTGTCGCGCTGCCCGCGGAGGCGCAGTCCGATTCGCCCGAGCTCTATGCGAGCCTGCTGCGCGCCCGCTCGGTGCTTACGCCCGTGCTCCGCGACCACTACCAATGGACCGACGATGACGAGCGGCGGTCCGGCACGCTGACGCAGGCACTCGACGTGAAGGGCGACACGCCGGCGATCCGCGAGGACAAGGCGCTCCGAAAGCTCCGCGACCACATGACCGTGACGACGGACGACGCCACCGGCACCGTCGAGTTCACGGTGGTGACCGGCTTTCCGGCGCTCTCGCACGCGGTGGCCGACCGCGTTCTGCGGAGCCTGACCGAATTCAACACGACGCGGCGCCAATCGCGCGCAAAGGCAGAGCGTGCGTTCGCCGAATCGCGCCAGCAGGATGCGAAGGACAGCCTCGATGCGGCCGAATCGGCCCTGGCAACGTTCCTAGCCAAGAACCGCCAGTTCGAGGACTCGCCTCTGCTCGGCGTCGTCCACGACCGCCTGCAGCGGCGGGTGCAGCTCTACCAGCAGCTTTACCAATCTCTTACTCAGTCCTATGAGCAGGCGCGGGTGGACGAGGTTCGCGACACACCCGTCTTCACCGTGCTGGACCCGCCGATCGTCCCGCCTCGACCCGACCCCCGCTGGCTCCTGCTCAAGGTGCCCGCGGTGGCGCTCGTCGCCGCGATGATCGCCGGTCTCGTCGTGCTCGCCAAATCGGGTCTCGGATCAGCGTGACGCACCGGTGACGCGCCGCCGTACGCTGGTCGCCGCGTTGCTTGCGCTCGCCTGCTCGACGGGCGCCGGCGTGCCCGGTACCGGTGTGCCCGGCGGGATGCGGTCGGACCTGGGCTGGTCGAGCGCACGGCGGTCGTGGCTCACGTCGGCGGGCGCCGGCGGCGAGCCGGCATTACTTCCGGCGGGGCCGGGTGCGAGGGATACCGCGATGCTCGCTCTCTCCGCCGGCGGCGTCACGATCACGTCCAACCCCGTCGCCGGCTGCGCGCTCTGGTCGTGGAAATGGAAGGGCGCCGAGTTTGTGAACGTGCGCGACTACGGCCGCGAGATCCAGGCGGCGTTCGTGGTGGATGCGCACGATCTCACGAGGGGCAATCCGACCGAGGCGGGGAGCGTGCACTCGGAGCCGCTCTGGCTTCCCGATCCGGCGACGCGCCAGGGGTCGCCGTGTCTCTCCATGGTTAACTCGTCCGCCACGACCCAGTCCACCCGTGCTGCGCCGCTCGAGTGGCAGCCCGAATTCTTCGGCGGCGACACGACGCACGCGATCGTCTGGCGGGGAACCCAGCTGGGAAAAGAAATCACGCTCGATTACGCAGGGATGGGACCGGTCGCCCGGTACACTACCGTGGTCACCCTGGCGGCGGCGCTGCCCCGGGCGAGCCTCGAGATCCCCGCGGTGTACGTCAACGCGCGGCTCTCGCGGTTCTACCGCTACGACGCCGGAGACCAGGCGCTGGCGCCGCTGCTCGACGTCAAGGTGCGCACTGGCGGGACCCGGCCGCCCTCAGGGTTCGGCGGCCTCATCGTGGCCACGCCTGATGGCGGTGAAGCGTTCGGGCTCTACGGCGTGAGCGCAGACCACGGGGGCTCCGTGACCCGCGGGGGATTCCAGTACATGCGGAGCGCGACGCCGGCCGAAACCACATATGACGCGACCTCGCGCTCGGTCTCCAAGATCAATGCCTTGCACGGCCTCGGGCTCCCCGCGGGCACGTCACGTTTCAACACCTATCTCATGTCGGGCACGCTGGAGTCCGTCGAGGCCGATATGCGCCGGTTATTCCTTGCCGGCGCCCGCTAGCCTCGTCTCACGCTGACACGCTTCTTGCCGGGGCGGGACGCGGATTTGCAGTCGAGGTTCGCCCGTGTCGAGGCTTAGGCCAGCGGCCGCAGCGGTGGGGCGGGCGAGCATACTTCCTGCTTGTCCCGGGCCCGCTTAGGTTTGCAGTCAGTTGACGGGTAAGTCGGAGTTTGCGACACTAGAGGGACTTACGCCCGTTCGCCGGGGCTCGGCGCGGCCCCATCCGAGGCGTATGGGGACGCGCCGGCCGGCCTGCATGGGGGACAGCGGGTCGGCTGGCCCCGGCGAACTTGTGGCACCGAGACTGTCCGGCCGGCGGCGCGGACGTGCACTGAGCGCGGTCAGGCGATCAGCTGAAGTGGCAGCGACGGGTGGGGGGAGCGACGGTTCAGGGCGGGTTTGATCGTTCGCGGCACCGATCGAGTGTGCTGATGTTCGACGGACCACACTTCAGCGGTAGAGGATCAGGGTGCGCCACCCCGTATACAACAAGCGCGGTAAGCGAATCCTCGACATCGTCTTCAGCGCCATCGGCCTGGTCCTCTTTGCGCCGGCCATGGCGATCATTTCGATCCTCGTCCTGCTCGATTCACCGGGCGCCGTCCTCTACCGCGGCGCCCGCTCCGGTTACAAGGGGCGCCGCTTTCATCAGGTGAAGTTCCGCACCATGGTCGCTGACGCGGAGCAGCTCGGCGGGCCCAAGACCACCTGCAACGACGAACGCATCACCCGCATCGGCCGCGTCCTTCGCGCCACCAAGCTCGATGAGTTGCCCCAGCTCATCAACGTGCTTCGCGGCGAGATGAGCCTCGTGGGCCCCCGTCCGATGTTCGAGGAAGAGGTCGCGCGCTACGCGGACTGGGAGCGCCGCGCCCTCAACGTCCGTCCCGGCATCACCGACTGGGCCTCCGTCCGCTTTCACAACGAGGAGCAGATCCTCGGGAGCGCGCACGACGACTGGGAAGGGTATTACGAAACCCAGGTGCGGCCGGAAAAATCCTGGCTTCGCGTTGCATATGCCGAGGCGTGCAGTCTCAAGACGGATCTCGCCATCCTGTTTCAGACGGCAACCGTCCTCCTGAGTACCCGCCTGGCCTGGTCGGAAACCCCCGACCATCACCTCATCTTCGTCCCGTGGGGACTCGGCGTCGCCGATCTGCCGGAATATCTGCTCGCGCCGAACCCCATACCCCAGCACGCACTCGCGGCCGAAGCCCGGCGCGCGGCCCCGCGCCTGCACGTGGCCGGCGCCGCGGCAAGCGCCATCGAGGAGGCGCACCTGAGACGCCTGCTGCGGCGGGAGCCCGTCGAGCTCGACCTCGAGGCCATCCGTCCGCTCGCGTGCGGTGAAACGGTGATGGTGACCGGGGCCGGTGGCTCGATCGGAAGCGAGCTCTGCCGCCAGCTCGCGCGCGCGGCGCCGAGGCGCATCGTCGCTCTCGGGCACGGCGAAAACTCGATCGCGGAGTTGCTGGGCGAATTCGCGCAGACGTTTCCCAGCGCCGACGTGCAGCCGGTCATCGCCGACGTGCGTGACGTCGAGCGCATGCGCCAGGTCTTCGAAGAGCACCGTCCCCACTCGGTCTTCCATGCCGCGGGCCACAAGCACCTGCCGTTGCTCGAGGACAGCATCCGGGAGGCGGTGACGAGCAACGTGCTCGGCACCCGGAACGTGGTGAGCCTCGCCGATGAATACGGCGCGCAGCATCTTGTGCTTATCTCGACCATCAAGGCCGTCCGTCCGACCAGCGTGATGGGAGCCGCGAAACGGGTGGCGGAGCTGGTGGTGCAGGGCGTGCCGACTCACGACGGGCGGCGGTTCGCCGCCATCCGCCTCTCCAACGTGCTGGGGAGCCGCAGCAGCGTGCTGCCTACGTTCTTGAGCCAGATTGCGGGCGGCGGGCCGGTGACCGTCACCCATCCCCAGATGCGGCGCCACTTCGTCCTGCTCCGGGACGCGAGCACGCTGCTGCTGGAAGCGGCTGCCGCGGCGCGGGGGGGCGAGGTGCTGGTGCTCGATGCAGGGGAGCCGGTGCGGATTCTTGATCTGGCGGCGGCGCTCATCCGCCTCCACGGGCGTGACACCGGCAATCCAATCGAAATCCGCTTCACCGGCATTCGCCCCGGCGAGCGGCTGGACGAGCAGATCCTGCTCGATCATGAGCGCACAGTGCCGACTTCGCATCCGAGAGTGCGCCGGGCGCTCACTCGAACTGTGCCGTTTGGCGCCTCTCAGACGATCGAGCGGCTTATCGACGCTGCACAGGGCGGAGCGCCGGAGCACGACCTTCGGATGCTCGTTACTCGCTTGGTGCCGGACTACGCCCCCGCCCTCACGGATGCCGCCGCCGCGCAGGGACCTGCACGCACCTCGGTCGGCGCCGCGTAACAGTCGCCGCCCGCGCGCGGGGCGCACCCTGCCTTATCGGAGCGGCTGCACGCCTCAGCGCCGCAATACAACCACGATCGTCGTGAGACTCGCGATGAGCGAGGCCACGACGCCAAGCACCGCGGCCGCGTTGCCGGACTTGGACCCGCCCGCCTTTGCCGGCACGTAGATCGACGCGCCGGGCCCCGGTTTCGGCTGTGTATCGCTCAGGAGAAAACGCCGCTTCACCGTACCCTTCTTGCCATCGGGCTGGGTGACGTATACCCGGTCCCGGTCTCCGGTCGGCGCATAGCCGCCGGCCGCATCGACGTACCAGTCGAGGTTTTTCCCCGGCGCGTACGCCACCGGTCCAGGTGCATTGACTGCGCCCGCAACCGTCACGATCGGGTCGTATTCGGGGACGTCGATCGAGTCGCCCGCCGCCAAGATCAGATTGTCCCGATCATCCGCGTTCTTGAGCACCTGAGGCAGGTCGATGCCCACCCGCTCCTTGAATCCCGGGGGCAGCGGCTGCACCCGCTCCGAGGCTTCGACCGGCGCGCGCGGCGGTGCGGGAAACGAAGGGTCGGCCCGACGGAAGAACGCGACGCCGCCCGCGTACGCCTCGTCGGTGAGCCCGCCCGCGCGTGCGATTACGTCGGCAAGCCGTTCGGTCTTGCTGGTGAGCGCGTAACGGCCGGGGTACTTGACCTCGCCCGTGACATAAACGAGCCGTTGCAAGGCCCACCCCGGCTGCCGCGGGATGAGCACGTTGTCGTACGGTTCGAGAGGGGGCGCTGCGGGGTCACGGCCGGCGGCGGGAGCGCCCGGTGCCCCGCCGCCTCGTCCGAAGAGATAGCTCGAGTCGAGCGGCACCCGGACCGTCTGCGCCAGCGCACCGGTGGGACGGGCGGTGGGGAGCCGCGCAATCTCAGCGTGATCGAGCGAGGCGTCCTCCGTGAGCCCGCCGGCAATGAGCACGAGATCTCTGAGCGTCATTCCTTCGCGGTACGGCACGCGGCCCGAGCGGCGCACCGCGCCGACGACGCTCACGTACGGCTCCGTGCGGAATGCGGCCCGCGAGAACACCTGGATGTCGTCCTCCCGCTCCAGCACGATGTCATCGGCGATCGTGCCGGTCGAGTCAGTGAAGCCGGAGCGGAGCTGCACTTTGCTCGAATCGCTCCGGATCCGAGAGATGAGGATTCGGTCCAGGTAAACATCCGGCTTCGGGCCGCCGGCGAGCCGGATGGCCTCGCTCAGCTTCATGCCCTCGGTATATCCGACTCGCCCCTGGACGTAGACATCACCGCGGACGCTCACGAAGTCGCGAAGGGGCGCCGCCGCAGCGAACACCGTAATCGAATCGCCCGGCACGAGCGGAAAGGCCGGCGCCACCCCGCTCGCCACTTGCTGGTCGGTCACGTCGATCACGACCCGGTCGCGCCCGCCCGGCCCCCGGGCCGCGGGTGGGAGGACGCGGTGGATCTGAACCCTGCCCTGGATTGCATTCGGCTCGTACCCGCCGGCCGCCGCGATTGCGTCGCGCAGCGTTTCGTTCGGCGTGATCTCGTAGATCGCGGGGCGCAGCACCCGCCCGGTCACTTTCACCAAGCCGCCGCGGGGCGGCACGAAGATCACATCGCCCGATTGGAGACGCACGTCCGAGTGGTTGATGCCGCGGAGGAGGTAATCATAGATGTCGACCGAGTCGACGAGCGTTGGGCCGCGCCGCACATCGATCCGGCGGAAGCTGCCGGCCTGGGTCGGCCCTCCAGCCTGATACAATGCCGTGAGCACGGTGCCGGACGCCGAGATCTGGTACGCGCCCGCTCGCAACACGTCGCCGGTGACGTAGACCTCGATGTTGCGGAGGCGACTCACGGTCACGTAGAACTTCGTGCGTGCATTGGGTCCGCGCCGCACGCCCGAGTACACGCGGCCCAGCCGGGTGTAGAGCACGTCCTCGAGCTGCTTGAGGGTGAGATTGGCGACGTAGACCTGGCCCACCTGCGAGATCACCACGAAACCCTCGCGGGTCACCTCCAGCGTTTCGCTGCGCTCGACATCGCCCGTCACGATGAGAACCAGCACGTCTCCCGGGCCGAGCCGGTAGTTCTCGTCCACCGGACCCACCTGGACCGGCTCGAACGCCGTGGTGTAATGGCGGAACACCTCGTAGCCGAACAGCTTGAGGCCGCGCCTCGCGGCCAGCGTGTCCGAGAGGGAGTCGAGCCGGAGCGAATCGACTCGTGCCGCGAGAATCGAATCGACGACGCGCCGCGCCGAGTCGGAAACAACGCGGGTCGAATCGAGTCTGAGCAGCGAATCGATACCGGCGGTGGAAACCACGCCGAGCGACCGCACGGCGTCGAGCGTGTTGGGCGCCGGGGTAAATGATCGGGTCGTGTCGGCGCCGGGGAGGTAGGGGTCGAGCAGATCCTCCGGATATCCTTCGGCGCGGAGCCTCGCATGTACCTGGTCAGGTGTGAGCCCGGAGGCCTGCAAGCGTTCACGGAGCTGCTGGACCAGCTCGGGCCGCGATTGCAGGATGTCGCGCACCTGCTCGGGCGTGGGGCGGACGCCGGGTGGAAAGCCGGGGATCTGTCCGGGAACCTGCGCCGACACCGGTCGCGTGAGAAGGGCGGCGAACACGAGCGCGCACCCGAGGGCGAGCCGCGGGCGGCGGGTCAGGTTTATCGGCATGAGGTGCAGATAATCACCCGTGGAAGAATCGGCGTCAAGCACGCGGCGCGAGCACCGCGTGCCAGAACTCGAGCGTTCGCCGGGCGACCGCGGCATCGCTGAAATCCGCCAGCACGCGGCGCCGCGCGTCCGCACCCAAGCGGGCGCGAAGCGCGGATTGCGCCAGGAGCCGGTGGAGCGCGACGGCGAGCGCATCGACATCACCTTCCGGCACCACGATGCCCGCCTCGCCCACGAGCTCGGGAAGCACGCCGGAATCGGATGTCACCACCGGGAGGCCGTGGGCCATTGCCTCGAGCACCGTGCGGCCCCGGTCCTCGATCCAGTGTTCGGTGGTGCGGGACGGAAGCACGAGGCAATCGAAGCCGCGCCAGCACTCGGCGAGCGCCGACGCCGGCAGCGCGCCGTGCCAGGTGACGCGCCCCGCGATGCCGAGCCTCGTCACGAGCGTCTCAAGCTCCTCCAGGGCCGGCCCGGTGCCGACGATTTCCATCGACCAGGTGCTGCGCAGCCATGCCGCCGCCCGAAGGAGGAGGTCGACCCCTTTCTCAGGGCGCAGGCGGCCGACGAAGCCGATCACCAGTCGGTCGTCCGACCCTTCCGACGGCGGCGCGACCGGCGTGAGCGGCGGGGTGATGCCCAGCGGCGGAATGACCGAGTGCGGAACGGACGCGCGGCCATCCGCGAGCGATTCGAGGGCGAGGCGGTTACTCCCCACGAGGCCTCGCGCCTCCCGCAGCACACGGCGGCGGCGCATGCGGGACTGGAGAGGGCGCGCAATGCGGTGCCGGCCTTCCGAGCTGCACGCCACCAGCGCAATACCCAGCCGTGCCGCGGCGCGCCTGACCTGCGCCGCCGCGCGCGTTCCCGGTTCTTCCTCGAGCTGCACCACGTCGGGTCGAAACTCCGCGAGCGCGCGCCGAAGAGCAGTGCCGTCCCAGCGCGATTCCGCCCCGCGGCGCGCCGGGATGGCCAGGATGCGGGTACCCCCGTCATCGCCGGTCTCGGGCTTGTGCAGCCGTCCGTCGGAAGGGGAGCGCCATTCAGCGGGCACGACGGCGCCGACGGCGCAGCCGAGGCCCGTTAGGGCGCGAAGCTTGCCACGCGCCGCGGGATCGGCGTATGCGCGCCCCACGACGACGGCGCGCAGCGCGCCCGCGCGACTCGCGTCGCTCACGAGTTGACGGCCATGTGCAGTCCTGGGCAACTTGGGGGAACTTCCGGCAATATAGACGGTACGACGCGCCATTCCCGAGCGGTGCACGGAGCCCATGCGCATTCTGCATCTCGCCAAATACTACTGGCCGCGGTCCGGCGGCATGGAGCGCGTTGTCCAGGGACTCGCCGAAGGCGCGGCGGCGTTGGGACACGAGGTGGAGGTCGTCGCCGTGCAACAGACGCTCGGCCCGCGGCGCGACGCGTCGGGCCGGCGCCGCGCCAGCCTGACCAGCGCCTACTCCTTCGGCGCGCTCGGCTCCCAGGAAGTGGCGCCGGGCTATCTCACTGCCGCCTGGCGTCGCGCCGACATCATCCACGTCCACCACCCGCATCCGCTGGCCGACATGGCGTGCCTGCTCCGGGCGCGGCGCACGCCGGTCGTGGTCACCCATCACGCCGATGCGCGCCGCGGGATCTATCGCCCGTGGATCCGGTTCGTGCTGAAGCGCGCCCGCGCGGTCGTGGTGCCGAGCCGCGCACACGTGGCGCTCTCGCGGGAGCTCACCGGGTTCGAGGGAAAAGTCGAGGTGATCCCGTTCGGCATCGACGAGCGGCGGTGGACGTTCGTTCCGCCGCCGCCGCCGGACGCCGCGCCGCGCGCGATCTTCATCGGGCGGCTCGTGCCCTACAAGGGCGTGGATGTGCTCCTCCGTGCGCTCGAGCGAGTGCCGGATCTCAAGCTCGACGTCGTGGGCACGGGACCCGAAATGCCCCGGCTCAGGACCTTGGCGCAGGCACTCGCCGTGAGCGACCGGGTGCGCTGGTGGGGGGAGTATCCCGACGACGACTTGCCCCGCCGCATGGCCGATGCGGACTTTCTGGTGCTGCCGTCGGTCACGGTGGAGGAGATGTTCGGGCTCGTCGTGCTGGAGGCGATGGCGGCGGGCCGGCCGGTGATCACCACCGCCTTACCAAGCGCCGTCCGCGAGGTAAACGTGCCGGGAACAACGGGGCTCGAGGTGCCGCTCCGGGACGTTGGCGCGCTGGCGCAGGCGCTCGAGACGCTCGGCCACGATCGCGGATTGCGCGGTCGCTTGGGCCAGGCCGGTCAGCGCCGGGTGGCGGAACAGTTCACCCAGACAGCAATGGCGGAGCGGCACGTGGCGCTCTACGAGCGGATTCTCGGAAGGAAACAGTAGCGCCCATGTTGGCCGACGGTTTTCGCATCAAGCCGTGGCGCTTCGCATTGCGCTCGCCATCGCCGTTCACGCCGGCGCATTGGCTGCTCGCAAGCGTCGCGATCCTTGTCCTCGATTTCTTCACCGGGCCATACCTCGACTCGATCGTAATGCTGTATGCGATTCCCCCAGCCATGGCCGCGTGGAGCGATGCTCGCCGCTGGAGTATCCCGCTCGCCATCGCGCTCCCGCCGCTGCGGATGCTCATTTTCCGCCTGTGGAGTTGGCCCGCGCCGGCCGTCCTGGCCGTGCTCGACACGGCGGTTCTCATCCTGTGTTCTGTCGCCGTCTCGCTCCTCATTTTGCACCTGCGCCGGCAGGCGCGTACCCTTCGCGTCCTCGAGGGCATGCTCCCCATCTGCGGCTTCTGCAAGCGGATTCGGAACGGGGATATCTGGGAGCGGCTGGAGCCCTTCATCAGCGAACATTCCGAAGCCCGATTTTCGCACACGTTCTGCCCTGAATGCGGGGCCGAGCACTACGGCGCGTATCTTGACCAAGCAGCGCAGCCGGGCCCTCCGCCACCCGGGTCCTCCGGCGGACACCCCTAAATCCAGGCTGGATCGCTCGCCCATTGCTTCCGGAGACCACAGCATCATGACGACGAGCCGCGAAACCGACGAACTGGACCACCCCGCCCTCCGCCGGTTGGTGAACGAGACTAACGCCCTGCCGGTGGCCGACCGGCTGACGCTGCTCAAGGGCCTCGTGCCGAGTCTGGCGGGCGAGATGGCGCCGCGCGAGTTCGAGGCACTGATCGTGGAGCTGAGACTCAAGGGCGAGCGGTTTTACGACGCGCGACTCCATCCTGGACAGGGCCGCGACAGCCGGCATGTGATCGGCGAGCGGGACCTGGAGGGGCGGTGAGGCGGAGTAGGCAGCGCCGGGGCGCCGGGACAAATCGAAGCGATCCTGTTTTGATTCGGTCGCAGTTTCGGGCCCTTAGCTCAGGTGGTTAGAGCAGCGGACTCATAATCCGTCGGTCCCAGGTTCGAATCCTGGAGGGCCCATCCCCGGCACTCCGTCGGGCAGTCATAACAAACGCGCCCCCCTCGCGGAGGGCGCGTCTCCCGTCCATCCAAACTGCGCGAACCTACTTGTCGAGCGTCCGCTTCCGGTTGCGGCGGAGCTGAATCCCGCCCATTCCGGCGAGGCCGGTTGCGAGCAGCGCCATCGAGGCCGGCTCCGGAGTGACGGTGGTCGGACCGTTGTCGTCGGTCCACTCACCGCCAGGATTGCCATTGTCACCCGACGGAGGGTCGGTGATCCCGCCGGTGTTCCCGTTGGTTCCGCCGGTGGTGCCACCCGGAGGATTCAGGTCACCCGGGGGCGGGTTGTTGCCCGTGTTGGTCGGAGTCGAGAGCGCATCGCCCGACCCACCTGACACCGCCGCGATGAAGACGCCGAGGCCGACGGCACTGCCGCCAATGATGGCGTAGGTCCCGAGCTTGCTCTTGCTCGAGTCCGACTGCTCCTCACCATCGCGGGCGTCGCGACTGGTCTCGCTTCCCTGGACCGCGAGCTTGAAGAGCGCGTTGCTGGTGCCGAGGGACCCGAGATGGGTGCTGGCCGTGTAGGCCGAAAGCCAATCCCCCGGGGTGGCACCTGAGCCGCCGATGGGCACCGTTTCCGCGGCCGCGCTCCCCGCGCCAAGCGCGAGGGCCAGGGCGACCGCTCCGACAGTAGACCAGCTTCGCATAGACACTTCCTCTGTGAGGGACGGGACCGGCGGGCGGCTTGGAAGCAACTCACAGGCCAGCCTCGGACGCGCTGTCGCCCGGATTACTAAGTGGCTATCGCTGAGACGTTTATATGAATTATCCGGGCGCGCCGAGCGCGCAAAAGCATGCATCGCCACACAGCACATGGGCTTCAATGCATCGGCAGATGTGGATCGCCGGCAACAGCCCTCATCACCAAGGTTTCCGCGTGGTCGGCCTTGCCCGCCTCCCGGCCGCTCGTTACTATGCCGCCTCCTCGCTTCGGGCGATTAGCTCAGCTGGTTAGAGCGCGCGCCTCACATGCGCGAGGTCGGGGGTTCGAGCCCCTCATCGCCCATGTCACGCCACGCTGGCCCCGCCGTCGCCCCGCGATAGCGGGGCTACGTCGTTGTGCCACCTGCGTTGGAGGTGCCATGCGCTACGCCTTCCTTCCCCTTTCGCTCCTACTCGCGACGCCGGTCGCTCTCAACGCCCAAGCGCCGGCCTACACTCAGACAGGCTATCCTCAATATTGCTGCACCCCCGCCGGCCGGTTCGGCCCCTTCTACAACGGCATGGTCACGGCCGGTGAGCGCTGTTCCGCGGTCGACACGGCGGGCGTACGGCACGTCGGCGGCGCGTGCTACGGAGCGCCCAGCCCGCTCACGATCGGGCCGATGGACACGACCGGTTACGCCCGAAGCTGCTGCACCGATATCGGCGTGCTCGGGCCATTTCCGGGCGTGAACTGGCAGGAAGGGGCGCCGTGCGCCGCAATCGGTGTGGACGACCAGCGCCATGAAGGCACCGCGTGCTACTCGGTGGATCATGCGCTCGAGCGCGCGAGCCGGGACGGGAGGCTGCTCGCGGCGGCCGCCGCGGGTTGCCCGAATGCGCCGAGGGATGTCTCGGCTAGAACCGTCCTCGCCGTCGCCAGGCCAGCGTCGCCTGCACGTGCGCCACGAACCGGTTCGCGGTGACGCCGGGCTGATTCTGGTCGTTGGTGACGTGGTTGAGGCCGGCATCGGCGGCGAGGTCGAAGGGGCCGCGGCGCCCGGAGACGCGGAGCCCGGCCCGATAGGTGTGCGCGACGGTGCCGATGAAAAGCCCGGGGACGGTCACCTCACCGGCGGCGTTCCGCGCGGGAAAGGGATCGTTGATGCGCCCCTCACCCTGGCGTAGCAGTGCCAGCTCTGGCGAAACGAGGAAGCTGCCCGCCACCGGCACACTCACCGAGACGAGGGCGAGATCCAGGTCGGTGAACGTCCGACCGGTGCCAACGCCGGCATCGGTGAAATTCTCGGTCGAGTCGGCGGTGCGGAGCGCCAGGCTCGAGACCTGGGTATAAAGGGCGCGCCAGGCCAGCCGGCCGCCCAGTGGGCCGGAGGCGCCCACGGTGAATGCCCATCGGTCGGGCGTGAGATTGCGGTTGTTGAACTGAAAGTCGTCGAGCGCGAGCTGCGCCTCGATCGTCAGGCGCCGGTCGGCACGCCAGTGCAGATCGGCACCGATCATGTCGTTGCTGTTCAAGTCGTCGATGCCAAACGTGTTCGCCAGGACGCTGGGCGAGAGTGGATTGGCGAACGGCGTCTCCAGCACTCGGCCTCGGCCGGCGATGATGATCGCCTCCCAGAGCGCGAGCCGGAATTTGTGGGTTAGCCGCCCCTCCAGGCGGTGGACGATGAGATAGCGGTTGATCACCGAGCCCGTGCTGTCGAGCCCGCTGCGGAGGTCGGACGCTATGGCGTCGAGCCGCACCGGGCCGGCACCGAGGTGGAGCGCCAGGCCCTGGCGCTGGTAGCCATAGTCGCTGAGCGAGATGCCGGGTAGCCCGACCGGCCCCCAATTCCGAAGCAGTTGCCCATACTCGAGCGACCCGAACTTGAACTGCGCGGACAGGTATCCGTCGGCAAGCCGGGCAACGACGTGCTCGTGCTCGCGCCCGGGGCGCGGGCCGTTGGGCCAATCCGGATCGCCAAATAGCCGCGGCTCGACGGCAACGCGTGAGGCGTAGGCGACCGGTCCGATCGCGCCGCGCGCTCCGATCTCTCCGTACGGTTCCACCCCGCCGTTCCCGCCCAGGTGAAAGACGTCGCGCCGCCGCTGCGTGAACGCCTGCCCTCCGGCACTCACTTCCGCCTCCCACCGCGATGGGGCCGTGTCTTCGGTGAAGGCGAGGCGCAGCCGGTGAATCTCGGCGCCGGTGCCGGTGGCGGGCGCGGTGTCGGCCGCGGCGAGCACACGGGCCGCGTCGGCGAAGCGGAACGGGCGCAGCATGGGGGACGGGTCGTCGACGTCGCCGCGGGTGATCAGGTGCTCGAGCAGCGGCACGCGCGAATCGTCGAGGGGCAGATAGGGAGACGCCTGGGCGGCCGCCGGACGGGTCGCGGCGCACCCGATGACGCACGCGAGCGCGCACACAGCGGCTCGCGCGACGGGCGTCGCGCGGAACCGCGCTCTCATGTGTAAGGGCATCGCCCGATAAGCTAACCAACCCCCGAGTATATTGCGCGCATGTCCGGTCTCCGGATCGAGTCCACGCGCGGCGACCTGGTCGAATCGGTCCATCGGGTGTCGGCCGCCGTCGTCGATGGGCAGGGGCGGACGGTCGCCGCGACCGGCAACCCCGCGCTTGTGACCTTCTGGCGCTCGGCCGCGAAGCCGTTCCAGGCGATGCCGCTCGTGGCCGACGGTGCAGCGGACCGGTTCGACATACCCGACGATGAACTGGCGCTCTGCTGCGCGTCACACTCGAGCGAACCGCTGCACCTCGCTCTCGCCGAACGATTGCTCGCGCGCATTGCCGTGGGGGAGGAGGAGCTGGCCTGCGGTCCCCACGTGCCGCTCTCACCCGCGGTGGCCGATCGGGTGGCACGCGAGGGCATTGCGATGACGCCGCGCTGGAACAACTGCTCGGGCAAGCACGCAGGCATGCTTGCGCTGTGCCGCCACCATGGGTGGCCTTCGGCCGGATACACCGGCGTCGGGCATCCGGCTCAACGGCGGATCCTCGCCTCAGTATCGTGCTGGACCGATGTCGCCCAGGCATGCATCGGGCTCGGCGTGGACGGCTGCACGGCGATCTCGTTTGCCCTGCCGCTTCGCGCCATGGCGACGGCGTACGCGCGGCTCGGTGCGGCGCGCGACGGTGCGGCCGCGCGGGTGCGCGCCGCAATGCTGGCCCATCCCGACGTGGTCGCGGGCTCGGGGCGGCCCTGTACCGACGTGATGCGCGCGTGGCCGGGCGAGGTGCTCGCCAAGGCGGGTGCCGACGGTGTCTACGGCGCCGCGCTCCCCGGACTCGGCCTTGGCCTCGCGCTCAAGGTGGAAGACGGCGACGGCAGCGCTGCGCCGGTGGCGCTCATTGCCGTGCTGCGCGAGCTGCTCGGACACGGGCCAGCCGCGGAAGCCGATCAGGCTCCGCTGCCCGCCGGGCTCGGGGGGCATGCCGGTCCGGCAATTCTCAACACGCGCGGCGCAGCCGTCGGCGTGCTCCGCGCGGTCGGCGGATTGCGTTTTTCGGGCGTGGCACCGCGTGCGAGGGGTACGGCCCGGTGACTTCCGCGGAGTAGCTTGCATGGCGAAACAGGACAGCCTCGATCCTGGAACCCGCGCCCTGGTGCAGTTCGCCGCCGCCGTCGCGCAGGGGTACGAGCCGGAGCTGCGCGAGCGGATCGGTGCGCTGCGGACAGCGCAGGTGCCGGCGCCGTGGGTCGAGGAGCTGCTGCTGCAGTCGGTGCTCATGTGCGGCTACCCGCGCGCGCTCGTTGCGTTCACGATCTGGCGCAAGCTCGGCGGCGCGCCGGTGCCGGCGGAGGACGCGTCATCGGAGTACGGCGATGTTGCGGATTGGCGCCGCCGCGGCGAGGAGAGCTGCGCGGTCGTGTACGGTGAGAATTACCGCAAGCTCCGGGACAGCGTGCGGGCGCTCCACCCGGCGCTCGATCAGTGGATGATCGTCGAGGGATACGGCCGCACGCTTTCGCGTCCCGGACTCGATCCCATGCGGCGGGAGCTCTGCACGGTAGCGCAAACGGCGGTGCTCGAGACTCCCCGCCAATTGCACTCGCATCTCCGCGGCGCGCTCAATGCCGGCGCCACCTTCGGCCAGATCGAGGGCGCGCTTTCGATCGTGAACCCGCTGCTCTCGTTCGACCAGTGGAAGAAGGTGAAGCAGCTCTGGCAAACGGTGCGGGAAGGCTGGGGGCCGGGCCAATAGTGTTCGCCGATCGTGCGGTGGTGCGGGTGGTCGGGGGGGCGGGAGGCTCGGGGGCAAGCTCGTTCGCGCGTTTCAAGTACAAGCCGAAGGGCGGACCCGACGGCGGCGACGGCGGCCGAGGCGGGAGCGTTTGGGTGCGGGGCGATGCCAATCTTACGACGCTGCTCGACTACCGCTATCGAACGATCTGGCGCGCCGAGCGGGGCGAGCACGGCAAGGGCAAGACGCAGACGGGGCGCTCCGCGCCGGACGTCGAATTGCCGGTGCCGCCGGGCACCGAGGTGCACCGGGCGGATGACGGGGTGCTCCTCGGCGAAGTGCTCCGGGCGGGCGACCGGCTGCTCGTGGCCCGCGGCGGCCGCGGCGGGCGCGGCAACGCCAGGTTCGCCACGCCCACGCACCAGGCGCCGCGCGAATGGGAGCCGGGCGAAGAAGGTGAAGACCGCGAGATCGAACTGGTGCTCAAGCTCATCGCCGACGTCGGCTTGGTCGGGGAGCCGAACGCCGGGAAGAGCACCTTGCTTTCCGTCCTTTCAGCCGCGCGGCCCAAGATTGCCGACTACCCGTTCACCACGCTCGAGCCGAACCTTGGCGTCGCGGCGCTCCCGGACCATCGCACGTTTGTCGTGGCGGACATTCCGGGCATCGTTGAAGGCGCGCACGAGGGCAAGGGCCTCGGGCTCCGCTTTCTGCAGCACGTCGAGCGCACGCGGGTGCTCGCCTTTCTCCTGCCGCTCGACAGCCCTGACCCGCAGGACGCATACAGCCGACTCCGGCGCGAGATCGAGCAATACGGCGTGGCGCTCGCCGAGCGACCGCATCTCGTGGTGCTCACCAAGCGGGATCTGCTGCCGGGTGGCGCGCCACTGCCGGAGATTGCGGCACCGGATGCATCGGGAGCGCTCGCCATCTCCAGCGCCACCGGAAGCGGGATCGAGAATCTCAAGGAGCGCCTGTGGAGCTTCGTGAGCGAGGCACGGACCGCAGAGTCGGGGACCGAGACGAGCGCGCCGCCTACGTCGCCCTTGCTCTGACGCCGGGCGTCGGTGCGGCACGGATGCATGCGCTTCTCGGCGCGTGCGGGAGCGCTCGCGCGGCGCGACGAGCGCCGCGCGCCGAGCTGGTCCGCATCGCGGGCGTGTCGCCAGCGCTTGCCACGGCCATCGCGGGGCAGCGGCCCGAGCTGGGCGAGGCGGCGCTTGCCGCGGCAGCACGACTCGGCGGGCGCGCCATTCTACCCAGCGACGCGGAGTATCCCTTTCCGCTGCGCAACATTCCCGAACCGCCGCTCATGCTCTTCGCACTCGGCCGGATCGAGCTGCTCGCGCGAGCGGCCGTCGCGATTGTCGGAAGCCGCGATCACAGCCGGTACGGCGCCGAGGTATGCCGTGCGGTGGCGCGCGTCGTGGCGCGCGCCGGGGCGGTCGTCGTGAGCGGGATGGCGCGGGGCCTCGATGCTGTGGCCCACCAGGCTGCGCTCGATGCGGGCGGTGCCACGATCGGCGTTCTTGGCAACGGGCTCGGTGTCGTCTATCCGGCCGCCAACGAGGCGCTGTACGCGAGCGTCGCAACCGCGGGACTGCTGCTGACCGAGTTTCCGCCGGGCGAGCGACCGCACGCTGGGAGCTTTCCGCGGCGCAACCGCATCATCAGCGGTCTGGCGCGCGCGGTCGTCGTGGTCGAAGCGGCGGTGGGGTCGGGTGCGCTGATCACGGCCGGCTCGGCGCTCGATCAGGGTCGTGAGGTCGTGGCGGTGCCGGGGCCGATCACGAGCCGCACGTCGGAAGGCTGCAACCGGCTGATTCGCGACGGCGCCACGCCGTTGCTCGAAGCCACGGACGTGATGCAGTACCTGCCCGAGCTCGTGCTGCCGCCCGAAACGGAGCCGGGGCGGCCATCGCTGCCGGATGGGCTCACCGAGGGCGAGCGCGCGCTCGCTGGGTCGCTCGGCGCCGCGCCGGCGTACGTCGACGATCTGGCGGCGCGGCTCCGCCGGCCCGTGGCCGAGCTGCTCGTGCAGCTTTCGACGCTCGAGCTCGCGGGTGTCGTCGCGCGGGAGTCCGGAGGACTCTTCCGCCGGGTCTGATCGGGCCACCGCTTCGCTCATGCACCTCTACTTTCACATTCCGTTCTGCGCGCGCCGGTGCAGCTACTGCGACTTCGCCATCGCGGTGCGGCGCACCGTACCGTCGGAGGCGTACGCCGACGCGGTGCTCGTCGAGTGGGAAAGCGTCCGGGCGCATTCGGCGTGGGCCGAGGCGCCCGGGGTTCAGACGATCTACTTCGGTGGCGGGACGCCGTCGCGTCTCGACCCCGGGGCCGTCGCGCGCATCCTCGCTCGCGTGCGCGCAGATCGCGGACTCGATGCCGGCGCCGAGGTCACGCTCGAGGCGAACCCGGATGATGTGACGCGGGAGCGCGCCGCCGCGTGGCGGCAGGCCGGAATCACGCGGGTCTCGCTCGGCGCGCAGTCATTCGATTCTGCGGTGCTTCGTTGGATGCACCGCACCCACACGGCGGGGCAGGTGGCGGATGCGGTCGGCGTGCTGCGCGGGCAAGGCATCGGTGAGCTCTCGCTGGATCTCATCTTCGGCCTGCCGGCCTCGCTCACGCGCGACTGGGCCCGCGATCTCGATGCCGCGCTGGCGCTCGCGCCCGATCATCTGTCGCTCTACGGCCTCACCATCGAGGGCGGCACGCCGCTCGCCCACTGGACGGCGCGCGGCCAGGTGCGACCTACAGATGACGAGAGTTACGCGGCCGAGTACCTCGCCGCGCACTCGACACTGGTGGCGAGGGGCTGGGATCATTACGAGGTCTCGAGCGCCGGCCGCCCGGGCCACCGGGCCCGGCACAACAGTGCATACTGGCGGCGCGCGCCGTATGTTGGCCTCGGGCCATCGGCGCACAGCGGCATCGGCGCGGAGCGGTGGTGGAACGTGCGCGAGTGGGCAGCCTACGCGGCGGCGCTGGGCCGCGGCGAGAGCGCCGTTGCCGGTCGGGAGTCGCTCGACCCCGCCGCGGTACGGCTGGAGGAGTTATACCTGGGCCTGCGCACGCGCGAGGGAATCAGCACCAACCGGATCGCAGCCGACGACGCGGCGGCTTGGGTCGAGGCGGGTTGGGCGGTGCGCGAAGGCGATCGGCTCCGGCTCACCGCCGAGGGGTGGCTTCGACTCGATGCGCTCGTCGCGGCCACTCCCACCGGTCGCGGGACTGTCTAGATTTCACGCATGCCGCCCGCGGAACAATTGACCGAGCGCGAGCGCCGGGTGCTCGAGGCCGTCGTGCAAACGTACATCGAAACCGCGGAACCGGCGGGCAGCCAGACCATTGCCCGCCGGTTCGGGCTCGGCGTGTCTCCGGCCACCATCCGCGGCACCATGAGCGACCTCGAGGATAAGGGATACCTCTTTCATCCTCACACATCCGCCGGTCGGGTACCGACCGACCGGGCCTACCGGGTGTACGTGGATGGGCTCATGCGGCTGGCGCCGCCGTCGGATGAAGAGCGTGCGACCATCCGGCAAGAGATGGCCCAGCGCGCGCGGAGCACGCTGGAGGAGATCCTGCGGCGGGCGGCGCAGGTGCTGGGCGTTCTGACGCAGGAGCTCGGCGTCGCGGTGGCTCCCGCATTCGACTACATCGTGCTCGATCGGCTGGAGCTGGTGGCGGTTTCCTCCGAGCGGCTGCTGCTGGTGTTCAACCTGCAGGGCGGCATCGTGCGCACGATCTTCGTGCAGGTGCCGGCGTCGCTCCCGGCGGCCTCGATCCAGCGGGTCACGCAGATTCTCAACGACCGGCTGGCCGGGCTCACGCTGCGTGAAGTGCGCGACTCGCTGATCGAGCGCCTTCGCGATGCCGACACGCCGCCCGGCGGCCGCGAGCTCCTCAACATCTTCATTGCAGAGCGCGACGGAATCTTCGATCTCAATGCCAACGGCGAGCGGGTGCTGCTCGGCAGCGCGCAGATGCTGGCCGAGCAGCCGGAGTTTGCCTCGAACAGCGGTATGCGGGGACTGCTTGAATTGACCGAGCGCCACGACCTGCTGCGCCGCGCGCTCGAGGGCCGGCGCAACGCAGGGCTTTCGATCACGATCGGCGGTGAAAATGTCGACGCCCGGCTCAGCGGGTTCACTCTCGTCACCTCGTCATACGACGCCGGGGGACTGCGCGGCGTGATCGGCGTCATGGGGCCGACGCGCATGCCATATGACAAGATCATCGGGCTGGTGGAGCACACCAGCCGATTGCTGGAAGGACTGCTGGAGTGAGCGACTACTACGAGCTGCTGGGGGTGACGCGCAGTGCGTCGGAGGCCGAAATCAAGAAGGCCTACCGAAAGCTTGCGATGGAGTACCACCCCGACCGGAACCGGTCGCCCGACGCCGAAGCTCGCTTCAAGGAAATGGCGGAGGCGTACGAGGTGCTGCGCGATCCCGAGAAGCGCGCCCTCTACGACCGCTACGGCCCCGCGGGCGTCGGCGGTGCCGCGGGCGGCGGGTTCGGATTCCACCATGTGGACCTGGCGGAAGCGCTCAGCATCTTCATGCGCGACTTCGGCGCGATGGGCGGGCTGGACTCGATCTTCGGCGGCCGCCAGCGTACCGAGGCGCGGCGGGG
The DNA here is from genome assembly GCA_036279355.1 of Gemmatimonadales bacterium. Lineage (NCBI taxonomy): Bacteria > Pseudomonadati > Gemmatimonadota > Gemmatimonadia > Gemmatimonadales > Gemmatimonadales bacterium. Next base: position 188,439 of record DASUJH010000020.1, on the reverse strand, counting down.
GCAGGACATTCGGGTGACGGTCAAGCTGACGCTCAACGAAGTCGCGACCGGCGCCAAGAAAGCAGTGCGGCTCAAGACGCTCGAGCGGTGTGCGACCTGCGAGGGCACCGGCGCCCGTCCCGGGACGCGGCCGAGCACCTGCGCGACCTGCGGCGGGACAGGTGAGGTGCGGCGGGCTGCGCGGAGCATGTTCGGGCAGTTCGTCTCGGTATCGCCCTGTCCCACCTGCGCGGGCGACGGACAGGTGGTCCTCGACGCGTGCGAGGATTGCCGCGGCGAGGGGCGGCTCCGGGGCGACCGGACCGTCACGGTCGAGATTCCACCAGGCGTTTCGGGCAACAACTATCTCACCCTGCGTGGCCAGGGCGCCGCCGGCCTCCGCAACGGGCCGAGCGGCGATCTGCTCGTGATGCTCGACGTAAAGAACGACGATCGGTTCGAGCGGCAGGGGAACGATCTGGTGCACGACCTCGCGGTGTCGTTCTCCCAGGCGGCGCTCGGGGCCGAGTTCATGGTGCCGACGCCCTACGGCGACGAGCGGGTCCGGGTGCCGGCGGGAATCCAGACGAACACGATCCTTCGGCTCAGAGGCAAAGGACTGCCGGCGCTCGGGACCGATGGCGTCGGAGATCTCAAGATCCGGGTCCACGTCTGGACACCGGAAAAACTCACGGACGAGCAGGACCGGATCTTCCGCGAGCTGTCGAAGCTCGAGGGGGAGCCGCCCAAACGGTCGGCGGGGTTCTGGTCGAAGCTCAAGGAAGCACTGGGCGCATGACCTGGTGGGCTGTGGACGTGCAGACCGCGCCCGAGCGCCGGGGCGCGGTCTGCACGTGGCTGGTCGCGCGTACCGGCCACGCGGTCGAGGAACGCGACGACGGCGTGATGGTGGCGTTCGCGGCGGATGAGTCCACGGCGGTGCGTCTCGCAGCGGAAGTCGGCGCGGAGACAGGCGCCGCCGGGGCGAGCTGGCGGGCGCTCGACGTGGTGGACTGGAGCACGCGCTGGCGCGAGGGGCTCGGCGTCCGGCAGATCGGGCGGCTCACCGTTTCACCATCATGGCTCGCCGCCGCCGCTTCGGCGCCCTCCGCGCGGGGCCTGAACGGGGAGCGGCCTCTCGTGGTGATCGATCCGGAGAGCGCGTTCGGCAGCGGAGAGCACGGATCGACGCGGAGTGCGCTTGCGCTCCTGGATCGGCATCTGGATCCGGGCGCGCGGGTGCTCGACCTGGGGAGCGGAAGCGGCATTCTCGCCATCGCGTCGGCCGTGCTTGGCGCCGCGTCCGCCATCGGCATCGATTGTGATCCCGATGCGAACGAGGTCGCGGAGCGGAATGCGGCGCGGAACGGCGTCGCCGGGCGGACGCGGTTCGTCGAGGGCGATGCGGGCGACCTCGCGCCTCTGCTCGGGCCCGCCGATCTGATCGTCGCCAACATTCTGCGCACCGCAAACGTCGCGCTTCTGCCAGCCGTCTCCGCCGCGCTGGCGCCGGGCGGATCCCCCCGGGCCGGACTCGCAATCTTCGCCGGCATGGAAGCATGCGAGGCCGAGCTGTTCCGGCCCGCGCTTGCGGAGCGCGGGTTCCGCGCCGAGGCCGAGGTGACCGACGCCGGCTGGTGGGCGGTCGCCGCCCGCCTCGCGTGATCGTGCTCGTCGCGGCCGGTGCTGCGGCGGCGCCGGGCTTAACGATCGAGCTGGACCCGGACGAAACGCATCACCTGCGCGTGCGGCGGGCAGACGGCGATGTGCGGGTTGATGTGCGCGACGGACGCGGGCTCGTGGCAAAGGGCACACTGCGATTCGCGGGGCGCCGGACCGTAGTCGAAGTTGACATTGCGGAACGTGTGGCCCCGCCGCCGCCGCTCCGACTTGCGGTCGGCGCCGGCGACCGCGACCGCTTCGCATGGATGGTGGAAAAGGCGACCGAGCTCGGCGTCACCGACATCGTGCCGCTCGAGACCGAGCGCGCGATGACCGTGGCGAGCCGGCTCCGGGCTGCGGGCGTCACACGGCTCGAGCGGCGCGCGCTCGAAGCCGTGAAGCAATGCGGCGCGGCATGGGCGCCCGCGATTCACGCCCCTCTGCCGCTCGCGACGTTCTTGTCGGATGCGCCGGGCGGCGCGCGCTGGCTGGCCGACGCGGAGGGCGCCGCCACTCCGCGTGTCGATGGCACCGTCACCGTGATCGTCGGTCCGGAAGGCGGTCTCACCGACGCGGAGCGCGCGGCCGCACGTGCGGCGGGGTATCGCCCGGTCCGCCTCGGCGCAGAGACGCTCAGGTTCGAGACGGCAGCGCTTGCGGTGGCGGCCCACATCGCCGCCGTGCGCGTGGGTGGGGTATCACCGGGAGGGGTGCCACATGGATGACTGCATCTTCTGCAAGATCGCATCGGGAGAAATAAATGCCGCCGTGGTGAAGCGCTCGGACGACGCGGTCGCCTTTCGCGACACGCGCCCGGTGGCGCCCACCCATGTCCTCGTCATCCCGACGCGCCACGTTGGCGCGGTGCGAGATGCGAAGGGTGCCGAGGGCCGCGCACTGCTGGGCAGACTCCTCGCCTTCACGGCAGAGGTCGCGACCGAACTCGGGCTCGACGCGGGCGGGTATCGAATCGTGACCAACACGGGGCCCGATGCAGGCCAGAGCGTGAACCACCTGCACCTGCACCTCCTCGGTGGCCGGAAGCTTACCTGGCCGCCGGGTTAACGTCCGGCCGTCTTGCCGTAAGCTGGCTTGGGGTCTAGATTTGCGCCCTTGGACCTTGTCCGGCCCGGCCCGGGCCCGAGAGGGGTGACGACCTGAATGTCCGAAGTGATCATCCACGACGACGAAAACTTCGAGCGCGCGCTCAAGCGGTTCAAGAAGAAGTGCGAGAAGGCGGGGATCCTCTCCGACCTCCGCAAGCACCGCCATTATGAGAAGCCGAGCGAGCGCCGCAAGAGGAAGCTGAGCGCCGCGATGCGGAAGACCCGGCGGGGACCGCGCGTGGCCCGTGGCTAGTCTCGCGGACAGGTTGCAGGCGGCGCTCGTCGCGTCGCGGAAGGCGCAGTCGAAGGATCGGACACTCGTGCTCGGGACCATTCTGGCCAACCTCAAGAACCGCGCGCTCGACCTGAGACGTGAGCCGACCGACGCCGAGGTCGCGGACGTGCTCCGGAAGGGCATCAAGCTGCGTCGCGAAGCAGCCGACCAGTACGCGGCGGCCAAGCGCGACGATTTGGCCGAGGCCGAGCGCGGCCAGATCGCGGTGCTCGAGGAGTTTCTCCCGCCCGAGGTAGATCCGGAAGAAATCCGCTCGGCGGTGCGCGCGGCAATCGCGGGCGGCGCGGCTGACATGGGTCGGGTGATGGGCGTCGTGCTGCCGGCGTTCAGGGGGCGCGCCGAAGGGCAGGTGATCAGCCGCATCGTGCGCGAGGAGCTCAAGGCGGGATGACTGCGCGAGGGACGCAGGAAGTCGATACCGGGGTGCCGGCGAGCGAAGTCGCCGGCACCCCGTTGCCTTTGGGCGGCGACGGAACGGCCGAGGCGCTGGAGACGATGGAGCTGGCGGCGGTGCTGGAGCTTGTCGGGGCGCACGCCGCGGGTCCGCTCGGCGCCGCACGGGTGAGGGCGCGCCGGCCCACCGACGACGTCGCGTGGATTCGCCAAGAGCTGGCCCGGGTGGGGGAGGTCGCAGGCCTCTTCCGCCGGGGTGACGCGCTCGCGGCGGAGCCGGTGCCGGACGTGGGGCTCGCGCTCGCTCGGCTCCGGGTGGAGGGGAGCGTGCTGGACGGCCGCGAGTTGCTGGACATTGGACGCGCGCTCGCGGCAGCGGGCCTCGTGCACGCGGACCTGTCGCGCGTGGCAGAGAGCGCGCCCCGCGCCGCGGCGCTGCTGCGCCCGATTCCCGACGGCGCCGTCGTGCGGCGCCTCGAGCTTTCGCTCGATGCCGATGGTACGCTGCTCGACACGGCGAGTCCGCGACTCGCCGCGGCGCGACGTGAGGTGCAGGCGGCCCGGGAGCGCCTGGTCCGCCGGCTGGAGGCCATACTGCGCGGGTTGGATGCCGGCGCCGGCTCGCACGATGCCGCGGTCACGGTGCGCAACGGGCGCTACGTGATCCCGGTCCGGCGCGATTCGCGCGCGCGGCCCGGCGGGATCGTGCACGACGAATCCGGGAGCGCGGGCACGCTCTTCGTGGAGCCGGCAGAGACGATCGAGCTGGGCAACGCGCTGCGCGAGGCGACCGTGGCCGAGGAGCGCGAGGAGCTCCGCGTGTTGCGCGACCTCACGGGACTCCTTCGCCCGATCCGGCTCTTGATCCGCGACGCCTACGAGATGTGTATCGCGGTCGACGACCTCGTGGCACGAGCACGCTGGGCCGTGGCCGCGGCGGGCGAGGTGCCGGAAGTGGCCGCGGCGCCGGCGCCGCTCGCAATCCGGAACGGCCGGCATCCGCTGCTGTTCGCGGGGACTGAGCCGGTGGTCCCGTTCGATCTCGAATTGAACGCCGAGGAGCGCACGCTGCTCGTGAGCGGTCCCAACACCGGCGGCAAGACGGTCCTGCTCAAAGCGGTGGCGCTCGCATGCGTGCTGGCGCAGAGCGGCATCCTGCCTCCAGTGGGCGCGGAGAGCGCGTTGCCGGTGTTCGGCCGGTTCTACGCCGACATCGGCGATCGGCAGTCGATCGCCGCGAGCCTCTCGACGTTCAGCGCGCACGTGAGCCTGCTGAGGCGCATCCTCCACGAGGCGGACGACGCCACGCTGGTGCTGCTCGACGAGGTGGGGAGCGGCACCGACCCGGCGGAGGGAGGCGCACTCGCCGCGGCGACGCTTGCGGCACTCACGCGGCGCGGCACGCTCACCCTCGCCACCACACACCTCGGCGCGCTCAAGCATCTCGCGACGCAGATGCCGGGTGTGGTCAACGCCTCGCTCGAATTCGACGGCGCGACGCTCCGGCCCACCTACCGGCTTCGGAAAGGCGTGCCCGGGCGTTCCTACGGTCTGGCGATCGCGCGGCGGCTCGGCATCGATGACGAGGTCTTGGCAGACGCCGAGCGCCGGGTACCCGCGGGTGAGCGAGCGCTTGACGAGCTGCTGGCAAGCGTAGAGGCGCGGGCGCGCACGCTCGAAACGGCCCAGACCGAGCTGGCCGCGCTGCGGGCCGAGACCGAGTCGCTCGCCGCGCAGCTGGCAGCGGATGCGGAGGCGCAGACGGCGCGTGCCGTGGAGCTGGCGCGCCGGGAGCGCGATACCGAGCGCCGCGCGCGCGAGCAGGCACGCGCATTCTTGCTCGACGCGCGCGAGCGGGTCGAGGAGGCGTTGGGCCGGGCGCGCGAGGCGGCGGACGACGAGCGGGCCCGCGCGGCACGCCGGCTCCTGGAGGAGCGCGTGAAGGCGGAGGGCGAGGCGCTCGCGGCGCTGGAGGAAGGTGCGGGCCCGGCGGCGTCGGACCCAGCCGGCGCGGTGGCACGCGTCGAGGTAGGCGGCCAGGTGCGCGTCGGCGCGGGGCCGGTCGGCGAGGTGGTGGAGATCCGGGCGGACGGGCGGCTCGTCGTCCTCGCGGGAGCGATGCGCATGGTCGTCGAGCCGCAACACGTGGTGCCGCTCCGTGGACGCGAGGACCGCCGCGCCGCGGAGGCGGTGGCCCGCGACGCGGCGCGTGCCACCGGCGGGCGCGGCGACGAGGTCGTCGAGGCCGCGCTCGAAATCGATTTGCGTGGGATGACCGGAGATGAGGCGGTGGCGGCCACGGTCGCCGCGATCGACGCCGCGGTGCTGGCGGCAAACCCGTTTCTTCGCATCATTCACGGCATGGGTACGGGAGTGCTGCGGGAGCGGGTGCACGGCGCCGTGCGGGGCGACCGGCGGGTGGCAAACTTTGCGCTGGCCCCGCGGAATCAGGGGGGGGCTGGGGTCACCATCGTGGAGTTCACGGCGTGAGCGCGATTCCGGACGAGATCATCGAGCAGGTGCGCGATGCTGCGGATCTCGTCGGCATCGTCGGGGAGTCGGTGGAGCTCAAGCGCTCCGGCTCCGACTACCGGGGAGCGTGCCCTTTCCACGGCGGCACCCATCGGAATTTCGCCGTGGTCCCGAAGAAGGGGCTGTATTACTGCTATGTGTGCCACGCCGCCGGTGACGTGTTCTCCTTCTTCATGAAGAAATTCGGCATGGACTATCCGACCGCCGTGCGCGAGGTGGCGCGGCGGAGCGGCATCGCGATCCCGGAGCAGGGGCGCGGAGGCCCCGATCCGCGCGAGCCGCTGTTCGGTGCCGTGGCCGCCGCGCACGACTGGTTCACCCGCCAACTAGCCGACGCGGCGGGCGGCAAGCCGGCCCGCGACTATCTCGCGAGCCGCGAGGTGACGCTCGACGACGCGGCCCAGCACGGCCTCGGTTGGGCGCCGAAGAGCAGTGCGTTTCTCGGGGCGATGCAGGCGCTCGGACTTTCGCCCGCGGTGCTGATCGAGAGCGGCCTCGTCTTCGCGCGCGAGGACGGCAGCTTCGTGCCGCGATTTCGGGGCCGGCTCCTCTTTCCGATCCACGACTTGCGCGGACGCGTCGTCGGATTCGGCGGCCGCCTGCTCGGGTTGGGCGAGCCGAAATATCTGAACTCGCCCGAGAGCGCCCTTTTCCATAAGGGCGGGCTCCTGTACAATCTCCACGACGCGCGCGGCGCGGCCCGGCGCGAGGATGCGCTGGTGCTGGTCGAGGGCTACTTCGACGTGCTGCGCCTCGCGCTCGCCGGCATCGCGCACGTCGTCGCCCCGCTCGGCACCGGGCTCACCCCGGAGCAGGCGGCGCTTGCCCGGCGGGTGGCACCCGCGGTCGTGCTGCTGTACGACAGCGACAGCGCCGGCCTCCGCGCCACGTTCCGCGCGGGCGACGAGCTTCTGCGCCACGGTGTCCGCGTGCGCGTGGCGACGCTGCCGCCGGGCGAAGATCCCGATTCGCTGGTGCGCGCAGGGGGGGCGGAGGCGCTGGAGCCCGTTCTGGCCGATGCAATCGATGTGCTGGAGCGCAAGGTGCAGTTGCTTGAGCGGCGAGGATGGTTCGAGGGGGTGGAGCACCGGCGCGATGCGCTCGACCGATTGCTCCCGACCATCCGTGCGGCGGCCGATCCGGTGACGCGCGAGTTGTATACGAGCCGAGCTGCTGAGCGGGTCGGCGTGCCGCGCGAGGTAATCGCCGCCGAAGCAAAGGCGGCGCCTCCCCGGGCCGCGGCGCCTGGAGCGCCCGGCGGCTGGCCGCGCGATGCTGCACCGCGCGACGCATCGATGCGCGGGGCGCCATTTTCAGCGCGGCCAGGCGGAGCACGGATGTTCGGCGCGTCAGCGGAGCGGCAACTTCTCCAGGTGCTCGTCGCTTCGGCGGAATGGCGCGAACGCGCTCGTGTGGAAGTGGCGCCCGAGCTGTTCGAGCTGCCGGAGCATCGCGAACTGTTCGAGACACTTTGCCATATGGCCGGGGCCGCCGATCAGATGCCGGAGGACCTTTCCGCGCCGGTGGAGGCGCTTTGGAGCGAGCTGCGAAAATTGGCGGTGCAACTCGGCGAGGACGACCTGGACCCGGCCTACGTGCGCGCACATCAGACGCTCGCTGCCCGGCCTGAATATCGAGAGATCGCGAAGCTCACTGACCCGGGCGAGAAGCAGCGGCGGCTTGACGAGCTGGATCGGCGTTACCCGGAGTTCACACCCAAGCGTCAGTACGTTCGTGCGGCGCGCCAGCGGCGGCGCTGATCACGCTTACGCTCTGCAAGGAGATTCATGCATCCCGACCTGTCCAAGCTGCTCGACCTGCAAGCGAAAGACTCCGCCATTGCCGAAGTCGACCGGCGCCTCGCGGCGATCGATGACGAGGCGCGTGCGCTCGACCGCGACCGCCAGCGCGCCCACGAGGCGATCGACGCCGCGTGCCGCGCCGCCGACGAGGGCCGCCGCCGGCGCGACGAGCTGGAATCGAAGATCGAGAGCTTCCGCACCCTGCAGGAACGGCGGCGCCAGCGCCTCGAGTTCGTGCGCAACCCGAAGGACGCATCCACCTTGATGGCGGAGATGGAACTGGGTCGCTCGGTGCTGGTGAAGGAGGAAGGTGACTGGGTTCGCTCGGCCGATACCGTTACCGCCCTCGAGGCGCAGGTGGTCGAACAGCAGGAGAAGGCCGTGCGGCTCGAACAGGAACAGGTGCCCGCGCGCGCCGCCATTGCCGCCCGGCGGAGCGACGTGGAGCGGGAGCGCGCGGCCATGCAGGGCGAGCGCGAGGCGAGCGCCAGCCTGATCGAGCGGCCGCTTCGCACCCAATACGACAGGCTGCGCCGGGCGCGCACGAGCGCGGTGGTGGTGCCGCTCAACGGGGATGCCTGCGGCGCCTGCTTTACGGCGGTGCCGCGCAACCGCCGGAGCCAGATCCGGTCGGGCGTGTTGCTCGAAGCGTGCGAGGCCTGCGGCGTCATCCTTTACGCGGCCGAGCCGTGAGCGTGCTGGCGGCGCATCCGCTTCGATGGGTGGTGGTGCCGCCGCCCGACCCCGGCCTGATGCGCGTGCTCGCCGCCGAACTGTCGCTGCCCCTGCCGCTCGCGGCGATCCTGGTGCAGCGCGGGTACGGCACGCCGGACGCCGCGCGACGCTTTCTCCGGCCGCGGCTCACGGATCTGGCGGATCCGCTCGCGCTCACCGACATGGCTCGCGCGGTGGTGGTCATTCGCGACGCCGTGCGGAGCCGAGTACCGATCCTGGTCCACGGCGACTACGACGTCGACGGTCAGTGTGCCGCCGCGCTCCTCACGCGGGTGCTCCGCGCCGCCGGCGCCGACGCGAGCGCGTTCGTCCCCCACCGGCTGCGTGACGGCTACGACTTCGGACCCGCGGGGCTGGTGGAAGCGGCCGCACGGGGCGCCGGCCTCGTCATCACGTGCGACTGCGGCATCACGGCGGTGGATACGGTGGCGGCCGCCCGCGCGGCCGGCCTTCGCGTGGTCGTCACCGATCACCATCTTCCGGGCGCCGTGCTCCCGCCGGCGGACGCCGTGGTCGATCCGCAGCGCGCCGACGACACCTCCGGGCTCGCGATGCTCTGCGGCACCGGACTCGCGTTCAAGCTCGCGCAGGCGCTCACCCCTGCACTCGGGCTCCCGCCCGCGCTGCCGCTTCACCTGCTCGACCTCGTGGCGCTCGCCACCGTCGCGGACGTGGTGCCGCTCGTGGGGGAGAACCGGATCCTCGTGAAGCACGGGCTCAAGCTGCTCGCCGAGAGCCGCTGGCCCGGCGTCCGCGCGCTGATTGCCGCGAGCGGGCTCGCCGGCAAGCCGATCCGCACGGGGCATCTGGGCTACATCCTCGGACCCCGGCTCAACGCGGCCGGCCGCATCGGCGACGCGGTGGACGGCCTGCGGCTCCTGCTCACCGATGATCCGGCGGAAGCCGCTCTGCTCGCGCACCGGCTCGAGGCGCTCAACGCCGAACGCCAGCAGCTCGACCAGCGCACGCTCGACGAGGCGTTGAAGCAGGTCGAGGATCGCGTCGACGCCGGACTCGAGTCCGGCCTCGTGCTCCACGGCGACGGGTGGCACCCGGGCGTCGTGGGCATCGTCGCCTCGCGCGTGGTGGAACGCTTCGGCCGGCCGACGCTGCTCATCGCATTCGACGGCGACATTGGCAAGGGCTCCGGGCGGAGCATCTCGCGCTTCGACCTGCACGCCGCGCTCACCGCCTGCGGCGATCTGCTCGAGCGCTACGGCGGCCACCAGATGGCGGCCGGCGTGACCATCCGCCGCGCGCAGCTCGACGCTTTCCGCACGCGCTTCGCGGAGGCGGCGCGCGCCGCGCTCGGCCCGGACGATCTCGTGCCCGAGCAGCGGGTCGATCTCGAGATCGAGCCGGCCGAGGCGACGCGGGAGCTGGAGCATCTCGCGCGCTACCTCGAGCCGTGCGGCGCGGGGAATCCGGCGCCGGTATACGGCGTGCGCGGCGTGCGATTCGTCCGCCGAACCCTGGTCGGCAATGGACATCTCAAGGGCGTGCTCCAGTCGGGCGACGCGGAGCTTCCCGCGATCGGCTTCCATTGGGCCGACCGCGCGGCCGGGCTCGGCGATGGGCCGGTGGACGTCGCATTCCGGCTCGAAACCAACGAGTGGCAGGGGCGTACCACGCTGCAGGCGCGGATCTGCGCGCTCGCCCCGCACCGCGCCGGGTGAGGTGCGCATCGTCGGCGGCAGCTTGCGCGGCCGGCGGCTCGTGATGCCGAACGATGCGCGGGTGCGGCCCACCGCCGATCGGGTGCGCGAAGCGTGGATGAGCATCGTGGCGCCGGCGCTCCCCGGCGCGCGGGTGGCCGATCTCTTTGCCGGAAGCGGCGCGCTCGGTCTCGAGGCGCTCTCGCGCGGCGCGGCGTCGGCGGACTTCGTCGAGCTGGCGCCGACCTCGCTCGCGGCACTCCGGGCCAACGTCGCTGCGCTCGGGCTTGAATCCGCCGCCACGATCCGCCGAGGCGACGCGCTGCGCTTTGTCTCTCGCCTTGCGCCCGGCGCGTACGACATGGTGTTTGCCGACCCGCCATACGCCGGCGATCTGGCCGAGCGGCTGGTCGCACTCTTCCGGCGGACCCCGTTCGCGCGCATCCTTTCCATCGAGCACTCGGCCGACGCGCCGCTCGCCGGCGATGACACCCGCCGCTACGGCGACACCGCTCTCACCTTCTGCTTCGGCACATGACACGCATCGCGGTCTATCCGGGGTCGTTCGACCCTCCGACGCGCGGGCACGAGGATCTCGTGCGGCGGAGCCTCGCGCTCTGCGACCGGCTCATCGTGGCTGTCGCAGTGAACGGCGCCAAGCAGCCGCTCTTCAGCGTGGCCGAACGGCTCCAGCTCCTGCGCGAGGCGTGCGGCGGCGACCCGCGGGTGAGCTTCGAGGCCTTCGACGGTTTGCTGGCCGATTATGCAAGACGGGTCGGCGCCACCATGGTGGTGCGGGGACTGCGCGCCGTGAGCGACTTCGAGTACGAGTTTCAGATGGCGCTGATGAACCGGCAGCTTCACCCGTCACTGGAGACGGTGTTCCTGGTGCCCGCGGTGGATCTCACCTATCTGAGCTCGAGCCTCGTGCGTGAGGTGGCGCGGTTCGGCGGAGATGTGAGCGGGCTGGTGCATCCCGCGGTGGCGGCGGCGCTCGCACGCAGATTCGCGCGCGACGCGGGTGAGCCGGGCGGCGGCCCCGCCAGGGAAGCGGCGGCCCGGTGAGCTTTCGCGGCGAGCTGCTGCGGCGCGCCGCCGGTATGGGCGTGCGCCTCGTGCTCCCCGAAGGCGACGACCCGCGGGTGCAGCGCGCCGCGGAGCGGATGCGCGCCGAGGCTATCGCCGTACCCGTGCTCGTCGGCGCGGATGTCAATCCCGCCAACGACCCGCGTCTCTCCCGCGTTGCCACCCATCTCCGCAGCCGCCGCCCCGACCGCGTGCGCGACGGCGTGCACGCGCTCGAGCTGGCCGCCGAGCCGCTCAACTTCGCGGCGGGTCTCGTGGCGCTGGGCGAAGCGGACGGCTGCGTGGCCGGCGCGGTGGCGCCCACCGCGGCGGTGATCCGCGCCGCTCTCTGGGCCCTCGGTACGGCGCCGGGCGTGAGCATCGCGAGCTCGTCGTTCTACATGGTGCTGCCCGACGATCGGGTGCTCACGTTCTGCGACTGCGCCGTCGTGCCCGAGCCCACGTCCGCCGAGCTGGCCGAGATCGCGCTCGCGGCGGCGCGCGACCGGCCGCGGCTCGTGGGCGATGCGGCACGGGTCGCCTTTCTCTCCTACAGCACCAAGGGCAGCGCTGCCGGGCCGCGCGTGGACCGGGTACGCGAGGCGGCGGCCCGGCTCCGCACGGTGGCGCCCGGAATACTCGCCGACGGCGAGCTGCAGGGCGACGCGGCGCTCGTGGCCGAGATTGCCCAGCGCAAGGCGCCGGGCTCGCCGCTCGCCGGCCGGGCCAACGTGCTGGTGTTCCCCGATCTCGATGCCGGCAACATCGCCTACAAGCTGGTGCAGCAGCTCGCCGGCGCCGTCGCCCTCGGTCCCATCCTCCAGGGGCTCGGCCGGCCCATGGCCGACCTCTCCCGCGGGGCGAGCACCGATGATATTGTCGAAGTAGCGGCGATGGTCGCGCTGCAGCGGGAACCGACCCCGACCTGACGGAGAGGCGCATGAGCGTTGCCGAGTCTGAAGGCCCGAACGGGGTGACCGTCATTCGCATCGAGGGCCAGCTCGTCGTGAGCAACCGCCAGGAGCTCAAGGACCTGGTGAACCACGCGCTGGACGAAGGCGCCCGCAAGTTTCTGCTCGATTTCAGCGGTGCGGGCTACATCGACTCTTCGGGCCTGGGCGCCCTGGTGTCGTTATCCAAGCGGGCCCGTGAGCTGGGCGGCGAGCTCAGGTTGTCGGGGCTCAACGAGGACCTGCGCTCCCTCTTCGAGCTGACCAAGCTCGACACGCTCTTCGCCATCGCCGACACGCCCGACCAGGCGTTGGCGGGATTCTGAGGGGCCGTCGATGGCCGCTCCTCTGCAGCTCTGCGTTCGCCGGTCGCCATCGCCCGACATCGGCGCGTTCGGCGCCAGCATCCGGCTTCGGGTGCCGAGCGACGTGGCGTGCATCGAGCAGGCGGTGAGCCTCGTGACGCGCCACTGCCTCTCGGGCACGCCGGCGAGCGACCGGCTGCGCTTCCGGCTGCAGGTGGTGCTGGCCGAAGCGCTCGCCAACGCCGTGATCTGCGGCAACGGGCAGGATCCCGCCAAGTGGGTCGATGTCGAAGCCGAGCTGTCGCCAGGGATCATCCGGGTGACGGTCACCGACGAAGGCGAGGGCTTCGATCCCGCGCAGGTCCCCGAGCCGACTCGGCCGGAGCAGGTATTCGACACCTGTGGGCGGGGTCTCTTTCTCATCCGAAAGCTCGTCGATGAGCTCGCCTTCAACGAGCAAGGAAACTCCATCTGCATGACGCTGCGCCGCCGGTAGCGCGGCTCGACGACATCCTCGATCGTCTGGGCGCGCTCGTCGGGGGACGGGTGCGCCTGTGGCGCTTCGATGGGCGTGGGCTCGCGCTCGCGGGCGGCCCGGCGTCGGGCTGGACGCCGCCGATGCCGCCCACGGCCGGTACGTTCTCGACACCGGCGGGCCCGGTGCGGCTCGAGGCCGTGCCCGAGGCGCCCGGCTACTGGCTCGAGCTCAGCGTGGACCATGAAGCGGCCGCACGCCTCGGGCCGATCATCGCCGCGCTTATCGATGCGGAGCGCCAGCGGGCATTCCTGGCGGACGAGCTGGCGAGCCGCTACGAAGAGATCGATCTCCTCTATGCCATCAGCGAAATTCTCGGCCGCACCACGCGGCTGGAGGAAGCCGCGCAGACGATCGTCCGCGAGGTGAGCGCCGTCGTGGGCGCGCGGCGGGCGTCGATCATGGTCTACGACGAGGCCGTAGGGCTTCTCCGCACCGTGGCGGCGCGCGGATTCGACGCGGCGGGCATGCGGCCCGTGCCGCTGGGCGATGCCGGGTCGGTCGCGGCGCGGGTGTTCCGCGAAGGCCGGGTGCTGGCACACGATCCCACGCCGGCCGAGCTGGAGCAGCCGTCCGACGGGCGTGGGTACCGCGGCCATGCGTATCTCAGCGTGCCGATCAGCTATGCGGCGCCGGGCGGGAGCGTCCGGTGCGTCGGCGTCATCAATCTTACCGACCGCGTCGGGGGCGACCGCTTCACCGTGGGCGACCGCAAGCTCGTGAGCGCGGTTGCCAATCAGATCGGCGCGGCAGTGGAAAACGCGCGGCTCGTCGCCCGCGACCTCGCGCGGCAGCGGCTGCACCACGAGCTGGAGCTGGCGCACGATCTCCAGCTCAAGCTGCTGCCGCACCCGTCGGTACTGCAGGGTGACGCCCACGTGGCCGCGCGCTGCGTGCCGGCCGATTCGGTGGGCGGCGACTTTTATACCTTCACGCGTCTGGGCCGCGGCCGCGTGGGCGTGATGCTGGGCGACGTGGCGTCGCACGGCTTCTCCGCGGCGCTCGTGATGGCGCTCGTGCTCGCCGCGGCAGGCATTCACGTCGCGGCTTCCGTCACGCCGGACGAGACGCTGAGCGCGCTGCTCGAAAGCCTCGGCACAGAGCTGCGCACGACCGAGATGTATGTGGCCGTGTTCTACGGCGTGCTCGACCCGCTCACCGGCCGGCTCACGTACGCCAACGCGGGTCATCCGTACGCCTTCCGGGTGCCGCGCTTCGGCCAGCCCGAACGCCTGGCGGCGACCGCGCCGCCCATTGGCCTCGCGGCGGCGAGCGACATCCAGCGCCGGCAGCTCCCCTGGTCCAACGAGAACGACCTGCTCGTGCTCTGGACCGACGGCCTGGTCGACGCGCGAAACGAGGAGGGCGAGCGGTTCGGCGAGCGGCGGCTCCTGGATCTCGTGAGCGCCCGCCGCGCCGAGCCGGTCGAGCGCATCCTCGACGCCGTCTACGCCGAGGCCGACGCCTTCTGCGCCAAACCGGCGGATGATCGCACGCTGCTCCTGCTCCGGCTCTAGCAGCCGCCGCGTGCGCGCCAAAAAGCGGCTGGGCCAGCATTTTCTCAGCGATCCCCGGATTCTCGCCCGCATCGCCGACGCGGTCGAAGCCACGCCGGCCGACACGGTGCTCGAGATCGGACCGGGCCCGGGTGGGCTCACCGGCCAGCTCGCCGCGCGCGCGGGGCGGGTGGTGGCAATCGAGCGGGACGTGGTACTCGCTCAGGCGCTCGCGGGCCGCTGGCCGAACGTGGCCGTGGTGGAAGGCGACGCGCTGACTGCGGATTGGCATGCGCTCGCCGGACCCGGGCACGGGGGCCGGTGGATCGTCGCCGGCAACATCCCCTATAACATCACGTCGCCGCTCATCGAAAAGGCGCTCGAACCGCCGCGACCCGCGCGCGCCGTGTACCTCATGCAGCGCGAAGTCGCGGAGCGGGTGGCGGCCGCGCCCGGGCGCGCCGCGTACGGTGCGCTCAGCGTGGGGGTACAGGCGGTGGCCGCGGTGGAGCTGCTCTTTCGCGTGCCCGCGGGGGCGTTCACACCGAGGCCCAAGGTGGATTCGATGCTCGTGCGGCTCACCCCACGCCCATTCCCGCTCGTGGCCGACTCGGCGCGCACGTCGTTTCGCCGGCTCGTGGTCGGCCTGTTCGGGCTCCGGCGGAAGCAGCTCGTGCGGGGGCTGCGGGAGCTTACGGGCTGGTCAGCGGAAATCGTCGCGGCATCTCTGGCGGGCGCCGGCATCGCCGCCGAGCTGCGCCCGGAGACGCTTTCGCCGGCGGCATTCGCGGCGCTGTACGCGGCGCTCGTTGACGAAGGATGGCGAGGCGGCTAGCGTTGTGAAACATTTCACAATAGGGCGACATGCGCAAAGTCGCGGAGAGCACGGTGCGTCGCCTCTCCCTGTACCTGCGGTTCCTGGAGGAGTTCGACGAGGAGGGACTCGCCACCATCAGCTCCGAGGCGCTCGCCTCGCGCGGCGGCACCACGTCGGCGCAAGTGCGCAAGGACCTCTCGTTCTTCGGCTCGTTCGGCAAGCGCGGGCTGGGTTACCCGGTGCCGGAGTTGCTCGGCCGGCTGCGAGAAATCCTGGGACTCGAGCGCCGCTATCGCGTGGCGATGATCGGGGCGGGGAAGATCGGCGGCGCGCTCGCGCAGTATCGCGGGTTCCGGCAGCGCGGGTTTGACATCGCCGCGATCTTCGACGTCGATCCGGCCAAGATCGGCCACCAGTGGAACGGGCTTACCGTGCGGGACATCGCGGACCTGGAGCGGGAGCTCACCGCCCAGCCGGTCGAGATGGCGGTGGTCGTGACACCCCCCGACGCCGCCCAGGCGGTGACCGACCGGCTCGTGCGGCTCGGTGTGAAGGCGCTGCTCAACTTCGCGCCGCTGCAGCTGGCCGTGCCCGATGACGTCGTGGTGAAGACAGTGAATCTGGCACTCGAGCTCGAGACGCTGAGCTACGCACTGACCAACCGCTAGCGCCTCGTTTACGTTGTGGGCATGTCCTGCCTCCACGTCTCGTCCGAGATCGGTCCGCTGCAGGCAGTGCTGGTGCACACGCCCGGCCCCGAGCTGCAGGCGGTGACGCCGGGCACCCGCGAAGATTTTCTCTACGACGACATCATCGATCTCGAAACAGCGCAGCGGGAGCATCGCCAGTTTGCCGCGGTGCTCTCCCGGGTCGCGACCATCCACCAGGTGCGAAAGCTCCTGGCCGAGGTGCTCGAGGCGCCCGAGGCACGGGAGTTCCTGATCTCGGAGACGCTCGACGTCGTGCCGTCCGACCACCTCGCGCAGCGGCTCGCCGCGCTCGCGCCGGAAGAGATCGTCCGGATGCTGATCGAGGGCACCGAGGAGTCCGCGGGGCCCATCGCGCGGGCGCTCAACGAAGGCGGCTTCGCCCTGCCGCCGCTGCCCAATCTCTTCTTCCCACGCGATATCGGCATGGTGATCGGCGAGCACGCGGTCGTGGGGTCAATGCGCTACGGCGTCCGGTGGACCGAAGAGCTGCTGGTGAAGGCGCTCTTCCGGTTCCATCCGATGCTCTCCAACGCGGGGCTGCTCTACGACGGGTCGGAGGAGCAGCGCAGCAACTACACGCTCGAGGGCGGGGACGTCCACCAGCTCCGTCCCGACCTGCTCGTCGTGGGGTTCAGCGAGCGAACGTCGCCGGCGGCGCTCGACCAGCTCTGCGAGGTGGTGTTTTCCCGGGGCGCGATCACCGATGTCATCGTCGTCGTCATGCCCAAGGCGCCGACCGCCATTCACCTCGACATGATCTTCACCCACGTCGATCGCGACCTTTGCGTGGTGTACCCGCCTTACTTCGTCGGCCCGGAGCGGTTGCCGATCCTGCACCGGCGGAAGGGGACGGACACGGTGCGCGAGATGCCGACGTTTTTCGCGGCGCTCGACGAGGTGGGGCTGCCGCTCGAGCCGGTGTTCGCGGGCGGGAGCGTGCGCACCGCGCAGGACCGCGAGCAGTGGAGCTCGGCCTGTAATTTCCTGGCGCTCCGGCCGGGGATGATCGTGAGCTACAAGCGCAACTACGCCACGCTGGATGCGCTCAAGGGCGCGGGATTCCGCCAGGTGCCGTCGTCCGACTTCCTTGCGTTCGACGACTGGATCGATTCGCGGCAGCGCATCGTGGTGACGGTGGACGGGAGCGAGCTCGCGCGCGGCGGTGGCGGCCCGCGTTGCATGACGCTGCCGCTCCGGCGCGCGGAGCCTTGAGCGGAGGCCGGACGGCGTGCCGATGACAGGCCTGGCACCGCATCCGGCCGCCACCTTGGCCGCGCGGGTGTTGGATCGGCTCGCCGAAGGTCCTGAGACGTCGGCGGTGCTCTGCGCGGCGGTATTCGGTCTCGCGGACGCGCCGAGCTCCGTGGCCGAGCGGCTCGCGGTGGCGCTCCTCGGCGCGGATCCGCGCATCCACCGGCTTGCCGACGGGCGCTGGGCGCTCGTGGCGGAGGTGCAGGGCTCGCCACTGCTGGAGGAGTGCGCCTTCGCGGTCGTGGACGTAGAGACGACCGGCATGCGCGCGTCGGGGGGCGACCGGGTGACCGAGATCGCCGTCGCCGTGCTGCACGGCAGGCGGCGCGAGGTCGTCTTCGAGTCGCTGGTGAATCCGGAGCGGCGGATCCCGTCGGTGGTGGCGTCGATCACGGGCATCACCGACGCGATGGTGCGCGGCGCGCCGACCTTCGCCGAGCTTGCGGATCAGGTGCTCGCGGCGCTCGGCGGGCGCGTGTTCGTCGCGCACAACGCTCGGTTCGACTGGGGCTTTGTGGGCGCCGAGCTGCGCCGGGCGCGGGATCTCGCGCTCGACGGGCCGCGGCTCTGCACCGTCCGGCTCGCGCGAAAGCTCGTCCGCGGCGTGGGTTCCTGCGGGCTCGACAGCCTCACGCACCATTTCGGATTCGCGAATGCCGCCCGCCATCGGGCCGCGGGCGATGCCATGGTCACCGCCCAGCTGCTGGCGCGGCTGCTGGAGCTCGCGCGCGAGGCGGGGGCGCGGACGCTGCAGGACCTGGCGGCGCTCGAGGCGCGCTCGAGCCGCGCCCCGCGCCGCCGCCGCGCGGCCATGCCCACCGAGCCGCGCGGGGATTCCTGCCTGGAAGGCCGCGCGTGAGCCTCACGCACACTTTCACCGTCGGCGAGCTGCGCTGCCACACGCTCGAAGGTGGCATCCAGCGCCTCGATGGCGGCGCGATGTTTGGGGTGGTGCCGCGCCCGCTGTGGGAGCGCCGGGCCACGCCGGACGCGCGCCATCGCATCCAGCTCGCGCTGCGCTGCCTGCTTATCGAGCATCCCGGCGGCCTCGTGCTGGTGGACACCGGTATCGGCGACAAGGACGACGAGAAGTTCCGCGGCATCTACGGGATCGAAAACCGCGGCGTTCTGGGGCGCACGCAACTCGACGATGCGCTGGCCGAGGTGGGACATGCGGCAGATGAGGTGCGCTGGGTGCTCAACACGCATCTGCACTTCGATCATGCGGGAGGCGATACCGTGCGGTCGGCTGCTGGCATGCTGGACCTGGCATTTCCGAACGCGACGTACGTCGTGCAGCGCGGCGAGCTGGCGTTCGCCCGGCTGGCCAACGAGCGCAACCGCGCGAGCTACCTGCCGGACAACTTCGAGCCGGTGGACCGGGCAGGACGCTGGCAACTGGTCGAGGGTGACGCCGGGTTTCTGCCCGGCATCTCGCTCAGAGTCACGCCGGGCCACGTGCCATTTCATCAGTCGGTCGTGGTGCGGAGTGCGGGCGAGACTGCAATTTTCCTGGGTGACGTCGTACCGACGACGGCGCACGTCCCGCTCGCCTGGATCATGGGGTACGACGTGGAGCCGCTCCGCACCCTCGAATCGAAGCGCGCGCTCTACGCAGAGGCGCTTGCGGGCGACTGGCTGCTCGTCTTCGAGCACGATCCGCGGGTTGCGACGGCGCGCCTCGACCCGGGGGCGCGGGGTCTCGGACTGCGTGACGTGACGACGGTCGGCGATACGGCCCCGGTCCGTTGACACTCCGAGGGGGCGCGGGTAGGTTGCCGTCCTGAAAGCTGGGGCGTATGCCCCACACCCTGAGCCCGCGGAGGTAGTCGCGGCGCAACCGGGTCCAGGCATGGCGCGATGGGCCGCCGCCGGCGGCAGCGGGTCGCGCTCCATACATGCTACGGACGCCCGGTGCACGGGGCGTCCGTTTTTCTGTGTCAACTACGCGGGGAGGCTCAGCCACTGTCCACGAACGAGCGCGAAAAGAGAGTCCGTGTCAACCGGCAGATCCGCATCAGTCCAGTGCGGGTCATCGGGTCCGGGGGCGAGCAGTTGGGGGTGATGCCGGTGGACGAGGCCCTCGCGGCGGCGCAGGAGCGCGGCCTCGATCTCGTGGAAGTGGCGCCGATGGCTCGCCCTCCCGTGGTCAAGATCATGGACTACGGGAAATTCAAGTTCGAAGAGGCCAAGGCGGCGCGCGCGGCCAAGAAGAAGCAGCACGTCATCCAGCTCAAGGAAGTGAAATACCGCCCGGGCATCGACGACCACGACTTCGATTTCAAAACGCGCCATGCCCGCGAGTTCCTGGGCGACGGCAACAAGGTCAAGGTGACCATGATGTTTCGCGGCCGGCAGATGGCGCACACGGAGCTGGGCCGGGCGGTGCTGGACAGGGTGGCAGCGGAGTTGGCGGACGTGGGCAAGGTGGAGAGTGACGCCAAGCTCGAAGGGCGCAACATGACGATGGTTCTCGCGCCAAAGTAAAGGGCGCCGCCCTCTCAACGGGAATGCAGATGCCAAAGCAAAAGACCAAACGTGCCGCCATGAAGCGGTTTACCAGGACAGGGTCAGGCAAGCTCCTGCGCGGGCATGCCAACCACACGCACATCCTGACCAAGAAGTCGCGGAAGCGGAAGAACAAGCTTAAGAAGGAAGCGCTGGTGAGCTCCGCGGACTTTCGCCGCGTCAACCGCCTCCTTCAGGCCTGAGGATACCATGCCGCGTGTCAAGAACGGCGTCGCGCATCACGCGCGCAAGAAGAAGTACATGGAAGCCGCCAAGGGCGCCCGCGGCGCCCGGAGCAAGCTGTACAAGTCGGCCAAGGAGACGGTGGAGCGCGGCATGCGCTACGCCTACCGCGACCGGCGCAAGCGGAAGGGCGAGTTTCGCGCGCTCTGGATCACCCGCATCAACGCCGCCGCCCGCCTCCATGGCCTGACCTACAGCCGGCTCATGGCCGGCCTCCGGCGCGCGGGCGTCGAGATCAATCGGAAGGTGCTGGCCGACCTCGCGGTGCGCGACCCGGAGGCGTTCGGCCGGATCGCGGAGATCGCCAAGACGCAGGAACACGCGGGCGTCTAGCGGGCACGCTCCGGGCGGCGGCTGCCGCCCGCAGTCAGCCACCCCAACGTCACGCGGGGTCGCTCGCACCGGTGCGGGCGACCCTTATTTTCGGATATCCATGGCCGACCAGTCCCGACACCCCGAGCTCGACGCGCTCGTGCCCAGGCTCGAGCGGATCGCCGCCCTCGACGCCGCCGAGCTCGAGGCCGAGAAGATTTCGCTCCTCGGCCGGAAAGCGGGCGCGTTCAACCGGCTGCTCCAGACGCTGCCATCGCTCCCGATCGAGGAGCGGAAGCAGTACGGCGCTGCGGTGAATCGGCTCAAGGCGGAGGCCGAGGCCGCCATCGCGGCGCGGAGCGCAGCCCTGGCGGCCGGCGCCGCGCCCGCTGCCGCCGCCGACCTCACAATGCCCGCGCGCCATCGCTGGATCGGGGCCGAGCACCCCGTCACCGCCGTGGTGGACGAAATCCTCGCCATTTTCCGCGCGCTGGGTTTTGCCGTCGTCGTGGGGCCCGAAGTCGAGACCGACTGGTACAACTTCGGTGCGCTCAATTTCCCGGCAGACCATCCGGCGATGGACCTGCACGATACGCTCTATCTCGACGCGCCTCCGGTCGAAGAGTCGCCGGCGGGCGGTCGGCTGCTCCTTCGCACGCACACGTCGCCGGTCCAGATCCGGACGATGCTTGCGAGCGCGCCGCCCATCCGGGTGGTGATGCCCGGCGTCGTCTACCGCAACGATCCGTTCGATCCGTCGCACGCACCGGCGTTCCTCCAGATCGAGGGCCTCGCGGTGGACGACGGCATCTCGTTCGTGGATCTCAAGGCGACGCTGGCGCATTTCGCCCAGCGTTTCTTCTCGTCCTCGACCGCCGTGCGGTTCCGGCCCTCGTACTTCCCATTCACCGAGCCCTCGGCCGAGATGGATGTCGAGTGCCAGCTCTGCCATGGGGCGGGCTGCCCCACCTGCAAGGGCACGGGGTGGATGGAGATCCTCGGCTGCGGCATGGTGCATCCCGCGGTGCTGCGGAACGCGGGGCTCGACGCCGAGCGGTACACCGGCTTCGCCTTCGGCATGGGGCCGCAGCGGATCGCGCTGCTTCGGTACGACGTGCCCGACATCAGGCTGCTCTACGAGGGCGACATGCGGTTCCTCGAGCAGTTCGTGGCCGCGGGCACGGGGCAGGGCGGCGCGTGAACGTGTCGCGGCGGTGGCTCGAGGAGTTCCTGCGGCGCCCGCTGGCGGCGCAGGACGTGGCGAGCCGGCTCGCCATGCTCGGCGCGCCGGTCGATGCCATCGAGACCCTCGGCGGCGGGCTGCGCGACATTCGCGTCGCGCTGGTCGAGGCGGTGCGCCCGCATCCGAACGCTGACCGGCTCCGGCTCTGCGTCGTGAACGACGGCTCGCCGGAGCGGCGCACCGTGGTGTGCGGCGCGCCGAACGTGACGGCGGGGAAAAAGTATCCGTTCGCGCCGGTGGGAGCGACGGTGCCGGCCGGCAAGGGTGGCGCCCCCATGCGGCTCGAGCGCGCCAGGATCCGCGGCGAGCTGTCCGAAGGGATGCTGTGCTCGGCGCGCGAGCTGGGTCTGGGTCAGGATCACGACGGTCTGCTGGAGCTGGAGACGGCGGCGGCGCCGGGAACGGCGCTCCTCGAGGCGCTTCCGATCGGCGACGATCGGCTGGTGGTGGACGTCTCCCCGAACCGCCCGGACCTGCTGGGCCACAAGGGCATCGCCCGCGAGTTGGCCGCCGCGTACGGTACGCCGTTCCGGCTGCCGCTCGTGCCCGGCGCCGAGACGCTCGACATTCCGCCCGCGCGCCGAGTCGGAGCCGTGGGTTCCCTGGGCGCCGCTCGGAATGAGCGCGGCGTGTCCGTGTCTCTCGAAGATCTCGAGGGCTGCCGGCGGTTCCACGCGGCACTCATCCGTGGCGTCCGCATCGCGCCGTCGCCCTCATGGCTCGCGCAGCGGCTGGAGGCGGTGGGCGTGCGCGCGATCAACAACGTGGTCGACGCCACCAACTACGTCATGCTCGAGCTGGGCCATCCGATGCACGCGTACGATGCGGCGCGCGTCGCCGGGCCCGCACTCACCGTGCGGCGCGCGTCGCCCGGCGAGGCGCTGGTGACGCTGGATGGCCAGCGCCGCGCGCTCGACGCCGAGATGACGATCATCGCCGACGCCGCGGAGCCGATCGGTATCGCGGGGGTGATGGGTGGCGCCGGGACGGAGGTGCGGGCGGAAACCACCGAGGTGCTGCTGGAGGCGGCGTGGTGGACGCCCGCGCGCATTCGCCGCACCCGTGGGGTGCTTGGCCTCGCCAGCGAGGCGAGCTACCGCTTCGAGCGGGGGGTCGATCTCTGGGGCGGCGCCGAAGCGATGCGCCGCTGCATCGAGCTGGTGCTCGCAACGGCGGGCGGCACCCTGGCCGACGCGCCCGTGGACCTCTGGCCGGAACCGTCTCATCCGCCGCGCATCTTTCTCCGCCCCGCGCGCGTGGCGCAGGTGCTGGGCGTCGAGCTTCCCTGGAGCGCGATCGAGCGCCATCTCGGCGCCGTCGGCGCCACGGCGCTTGCCAAGCCGGAGGACGGCCGCCTCGCCGTCGAGGTGCCCGGGTGGCGCCCGGATCTGCGCGAGGAGATCGACCTCATCGAGGAGATCGCCCGCCTCCACGGGTACGACAACTTCCCCGTCGAGCTGCGGCGCTTCCGCGTGGGCTCGCTGGCCGACGCACCGATCGAGCGGGCCGCCTCGCACGTGCGCCGCGGGCTCGCCGCCCAGGGGCTGCTCGAAACCATGGGTCTGCCCATGGTGCCCGACAGGGGCCCGGACGCTGTGCGGCTCCGCAATCCGCTTTCCGCCACGGACGCGCACCTGCGCCAGGCGCTGCTGCCCGGGCTCGTGCGCGCCGTGGAAGCCAACTGGGCTTGCCACGCCCGCGACGTCCGCCTCTTCGAGGTGGGCACCGTGTTCCGCGCTGCCGCGGGGCGTCCGATCGAGTCGCGGCACGTCGCGGCTATCGTGACCGGCGCGCGAGCGCCGAGGCACTGGACCGGCACGGGACGCGACGACTACGACCGCTGGGATCTCAAAGGTCTCTTCGAGGCCGCAGCCGCTCTGGCAAATCCCGTGGCCTCGATACAAGTTGAGGGCGACTCATGGGTTGCGGTGGCCGGTGATGGTCGGGTCGTGGGGCGCGCCGCGGCGCTCGAGGCGGATGCGCCGCCGTGGGCAGCACCGGTCTTCGGGCTCGAGATCGAGCTCGACCCGACGGCTCGCGCGCCGACCCGTTTCCGCAGCCTGCCGTCCACCCCGTCGTCCGCGCGCGATTTCGCGCTGTTGCTTCCCGACACCGTCACGGCCGAGGCGGTGCGCCGCGTCCTCGAGGGCGTGGGCAATCCGCTGCTGGCGCACGTGGCGGTGCGCGACGAGTACCGGCCGCAGGGGGCAGCCGCGTTGCGCAGCGTGGCGTTCCGGTTGACCTTCCGCGCGGCTGACCGCACGCTGCGCGACAGCGAGGTGGATGCGGCCGAGCGGCAGTTGCTTGGCGTCCTCGAGCAGCGGCTCGGCGTGCGGCGGCGCGATGCGGCCTCGATGCCCTCCCCGGGAGACTGACCGTGGCCTACACCTACGAGCGACCCGACTTGAAGGCGTTGACCGAGCTGGAGGAGTTGCTGCGCAACCTGGGCACCGAGGTGGCCGGGTGGCGGCGGCGATCGCTCAAGGCGGAGGCGGAGCTGCAGGAGGTCCGTGCGCGCGGCGGGGTGTATCAGGGCCCCGAGCTGAGCGGCGCGCGCCAGCGCGTGGCCGAGCTGGAGCGGGAGAATCAGGCGCTGCGCGACCGGATCGACGCGGCCAAGGAGCGGGTGCGCGCGCTTGCCGCGCGGCTCGCCTTTCTCGAGCAGGGAGGCTCGCCCTCGTGACCGGAGCCAAGAACGCGGTCAAGGTGACGATCGGCGGCGAGGAATTCACCGTACGCTCCGAACTGCCGCCCGAGTACACCAGGGAGGTCGCGGCCTATCTCGACGCGGCGCTCAAGCGGGTGCGGGACATGCTGCCGAGCGTCGAGACCCACAAGGCCGCCATCCTCGCCGCGCTCGCCATCACCGACGAACTGTTCCAGGCGCGCCGGGGCGACCGGGACATCGCGCAGCGGATCTCCGGCATTGCCGATGACCTGGTGCGGCTGCTCCCGCCGGCCAAACGAGGGAGCCGCGCCAGCGGCTCGGTGGCGGCGGCCGAGTGAACCCGCTGCTGCTCGGCGCGATTGGCCTTGTCGTGGGGCTCGCGGTCGCGGCCGCGCTCGGCGCCGCGCACGTGAATCGGCGGCGGCGCGAAGCGGCCGCGATCGTCGCGGCGGCGGAGGCCAACGCGGCGCGGCTCCGCGGCGACGCGGAGCGCGACGCCGAGCGCCAGGCGGAAGCGGCGCGGCAGTCCGGCATCATGGCGGGCAAGATGGACGCGCTCAAGGTGCGCGAAGAGCTTGACCGCGAAGTGGCGCGGCGTCGCGAGGAATGGGAGCGGGCCGAGCGTCGGGTGGAAGACCGCGGCCGCGCGCTCGAGCGGAAGCTGGAGGAGGTGGCGGGCCAGGAGCGCGGGCTCCGGGTCCAGGAGCAGGCGCTCGCCGCGCGGGAGCACGAGCTGCGCGGGCGCGAGGCCGAGAGCGAGCGGCTGGTTCAGGAGCAGCGCACCCGGCTCGAGCGGATTGCGGGGCTCACGGCCGACGATGCGCGGCGCGAGATCATGCAGCGGGTGGAAGACGAGGCCCGGGCCGGCGCCGCGGCGCTGGTGCGCGACATCAAGGAGCAGGCCCGCCGTACGGCGGAGCGCGACGCGAAGCGGATCATCGCCATGTCGATCCAGCGGATTGCCGCCGAGCACACGGCGGAGAGCACCGTGGCGGCCGTGGCGCTCCCGAGTGACGAGATGAAGGGCCGGATCATCGGACGCGAAGGCCGGAACATCCGCGCGTTCGAAACCGCGACCGGCGTCGACGTGATCATCGACGACACGCCGGACACCGTCATCGTTTCCTGCTTCGACCCGATCCGACGAGAGGTGGCGCGCCGCGCGCTCGAGGCGCTCATCACCGACGGCAGGATCCACCCGGGCCGGATCGAGGAGATCGTCGCCCGGTGCCGCCGCGAGCTGGAGGTGCAGCTCGTCGAGCTCGGCGAGCAGGCGGCGTACGACACCGGCATCCACGGCCTCCACCCCGAGCTCATCGTCATGATCGGCCGGATGCGTTACCGTACGTCGTACGGGCAGAACATCCTCGACCACTCGAAGGAAGTCGCATGGCTCGCCGGAATGATGGCGGCGGAGCTGCACGCCGACGTAGCGCTCGCCAAGCGCGGCGGCCTGCTGCACGACGTGGGCAAGGTGCTCACGCACGACAGCGAAGGCACCCACGTGGAGCTGGGCGTCGAGATCGCCCGCAAGTACGGTGAGAGCGCCGCCGTGATCAACTGCATCGAGGCCCACCACGACGACGTGCCGCACGAGAGCACGGAGTCGGTGCTGGTCCAGGCGGCAGACGCGATCAGCGGCTCGCGCCCGGGGGCACGGCGCGAGGCGTTCGAGAGCTACGTGAAGCGGCTCACTCGCCTCGAAGAAATCGCCAATGGATTTCCTGGCGTCGAGAAGAGCAACGTGATCCAGGCGGGGCGCGAGGTGCGCGTCGTCGTGACCCCCGACCGGGTGGACGATGCCGCGGCCGCGCAGCTCTCGGATGCCATTGCCCGCCGCATCGAGAATGAGTTGCAGTATCCGGGTCAGATCCGGGTCGTGGTGATCCGGGAAACCCGAGCCGTGGATTTTGCCCGATGACCGCCCGCGTTCTCGATGGCGTTCCCATCGCCGACGCCATCCGCGCCGAGGTCGCCGCGGCCGTGGCGAAGCACCGCGCTGCCGGGCACCAGCCCGGGCTTGCCGTGGTGCTCGTGGGCGAGAATGCGGCGAGCCAGGTCTACGTCCGCTCCAAAGGCAAGGCGTGCGACGAGGCCGGCATGCACTCGGAGACCGTGCGGCTGCCTGAGACCGCGAGCGAGGCCGAGCTGCTCGCCGTGGTGGACCGGCTCAACACCGACCCCAGGATCAACGGCTTCCTGGTCCAGCTCCCGCTCCCCAAGCACATCGATGGCGAGCGGGTGCTGAATCGGGTGAACCCCCTCAAGGACGTCGACGGTTTCCATCCGGTAAATGCCGGAAAGCTCGTGATCGGCGACCCGACCGCGCTCCGCCCCGCCACGCCCTACGGCGTGCAGCAGATGCTGCTCCGTTCGGGGATCGACCCGAAGGGCGCCAATGTGGTGATCGTCGGCCGCTCCAACATCGTGGGCAAGCCGATGGCCAATCTCCTCATTCAGCCGGGCCGGGGCGGGGATGCGACGGTCACCGTCTGCCATTCCAAGTCGCGCGACCTCCCCGCCATCTGCCGCTCGGCCGACATCCTGATCGTCGCCATCGGCAAGCCGGAGTTCGTCACCCGCGACATGGTGCGCCCCGGGGCCGTCGTGATCGACGTGGGCATCAACCGGGTGGAGGACGCGAGCCAGCCCAGGGGCTACCGCATCGTGGGCGACGTGGCCTTCGCGCCGGTGGCCGAGGTCGCCTCCGCCATCACGCCGGTGCCGGGTGGCGTGGGCCGGATGACCATCGCCATGCTGCTCCAGAATACGCTGCAGGCATTCGAGCAGCAGCAACAACAGCGGGCCGCGTGACGCTGCAACTGCCGATCCCGGCGGCGACGCCGGCCGACGAAGTTCTATCGGTCGGCGATCTCACCGCGATGGTGAAGGGCTTGATCGAGGGCCAGATGGGTCCGCTCTGGGTCCGGGGCGAGATCGTGCAGTGCCGCGTGTGGAGCAGCGGACACTGGTACTTCACCCTGCGGGACGCGGGGGCGCAGGTGCGCTGCTGCATGTGGCGGGCACACGCGGCCCGCGCGGGGCGCCCGCCCGCGGACGGCACCGAGGTGTTCGCCTACGGCGCGCCCGGGATGTACGAGGCAAAGGGGGAGTTCCAGCTCGTCGTCACCCGGATGATCCCGACCTCGACGGTGGGCGAGCAGCAGCGCGCGCTCGAGCGCACCCGCATGGCGCTCGCGGCCGATGGATTATTCGACCGCGCGCGCAAGCGCCCGGTACCGCCGCTCGCCGGAGCCGCCGCCGTGGTGACGAGCCTCGATGGCGCGGCGCTCCGCGACATCATCACGGTTACCCGCAAGCGGTGGCCGGGCGCCGCGCTCGTCGTGGTGGGCTCGCGCGTGCAGGGCGACGGGGCCGCCGACGAGCTGGTGGCGGCCCTCGGCATCGTGAACCGGCTCGACGATATCGATCTCTGCATCGTGGGCCGCGGCGGCGGCGCGCGGGACGATCTTGCCGCCTTCAACGACGAGCGGGTCTGCCGCGCCCTCGCAGCGGTGTGCGTCCCCACCATCTCGGCAGTCGGGCACGAGATCGATGTCACCCTCGCCGATCTCGTTGCCGACGTGCGCGCCGCCACACCATCCGCGGCAGCGGAGCTCGCGTGGGCCGATGCCCGAGAGGTCACGCGCCAGGTGGCTGACCTGAGCGCCCGCATGAGCGCCGGACTCGACCGCCGCACCCGCTTTGCCGCCGAGCGGCTCGCGCGCACCGGCGATCGGCTGCAAGCGGCGGCGGAGCAGGCGCTCGAGCGCCAGCGCTACCGCGTCGACCGCCTCGCCGCACAACTCGATGCGTTGAGCCCGCTGCGCGTGCTCGCCCGCGGATACGCGGTGCCGCTCGGCGCCGACGGCCGCGTGCTCCGTCGCAGGGCCGAGTTCACGCCGGCCCGGCCCTTCCGCCTGCGCGTCGCCGATGGCGATGTCGCGGCGCGGGCCGAATAGGGCCGTGACCGCGCCACCCCCGCCGCCCTCGCTCGCGGAGCAGTTGGCGCGTCTCGAGGTGATCGTGCGCCGGCTCGAGATCGAAGAGCTGGACCTGGACGCGGCGCTGGCACTTTTCGAGGAAGGCGTCGCCTGCCTGCGCGAGGCGCGGGCCCGCCTCGCCGCGGCCGAGCTCACCGTCCGCACGGTCCTCGAGGACGCCGACGGCTCGCTCCGATTCACCGATCTCGATGGCTGAGGTGGCGACGGACCCGGCGACCGCATTGCTCGCCGAGGCCCGCGCCGCGACCGACGCACGGCTCGAGCGCTGGGCCGCGCGCATCGAGCTCATGGCGCCGGGCCCCGGGGCTGCTGCGGTGGCGTACGCGCTTCGGAGCCCGGGCAAGCGGGTCCGCGCGGCGCTCGTCCTGGGTGCGTATCGGGCGGCGGGTGGGCGCTCCGACCCGGCGGGCGTTGCTGCCGCCGCCGAGACCGTGCACGCCTACTCACTGGTGCACGACGATCTCCCGTGCATGGACGACGACGATCTTCGCCGCGGTCGCCCGACCACGCACCGCGTCTTCGGCGTGCCGGTCGCGACCCGGGCGGGCTATCTCCTCGTGCCGGTCGCCGCGTGCGTACTGGCCGAGGCGGCGGATGAGCTGGGGCTCGGAGAGGAAGTCCTTGGGCGCATGGCCGTCGAGCTGTTCGAGGCCGGCGGCATCGAGGGCATGGTGGGTGGCCAGTGGCGCGACCTCGCGGCGGAGGGGCGGGCGCTCGATCTCGCGGAGCTCACGGCCATCCATCGCGGCAAGACCGGCGCGCTCATCCGCGCGGCGTGCATGCTCGGCGGCCTCGCCGCCGCCGCGCCGCCGCCCACGCTCGCGGCGCTCGGCCGATTCGGCGAGGACATCGGTCTCGCCTTTCAGATCGCCGACGACGTGCTCGACGCCACCGGTACGAGCGACGCGCTGGGCAAGACCGCGGGGCGTGACGCCGCGCTGAACAAGTCCACCTACGTCGGCCTGCTTGGCGTGGACGCCGCGCGCGCGGAAGCGGCGTCCCTGGTGCAGCGGGCGCTCGCGCGCCTCGGTGCCAGCAGCGCCGCGGGGGTCGACGGCGCTCTTGCGGCGGGCTCCCTCGCCTCACTGGCGCAGTATATTGTCACGAGAAGCTCGTAAGGGGAGAAGAGCCATGTCCTTGCTCGCCGGCATCCGGGATCCGGAGGACCTCAAACGCCTCAAGCGGGAGCAGCTCCCACAGCTTGCGCGCGAGATCCGGGAGCGGCTCATCGAGTGCTGCTCGCTCACCGGCGGCCACATCGGCGCCAGTCTCGGCGTGGTCGAGCTCGCCGTTGCGCTGCTCTACGAGTTCGACTCGCCCGCCGACCGCATCGTCTGGGATGTAGGCCACCAGGCGTACGCCTGGAAGCTGCTCACCGGCCGCAACGCGGAATTTCCCACGCTGCGCCAGCCGGGCGGGATCTCCGGCTTCCTCAAGCGCGCCGAAAGCCCGCATGACCAATTCGGCGCGGGCCACGCCGGCACCGCGGTTTCGGCCGCACTCGGCATGGCGGCGGCGCGCGATCTCCGGGGGCAGACTCACAAGGTGGTCGCCGTCCTGGGCGACGGTGCGCTCACCTGCGGGCTTTCCTACGAGGGAATGAACAACGCGGGGCACTCGGCGCGCGATGTCATCATCGTGCTCAACGACAATGGCATGTCGATTTCTCCCAACGTGGGCGGAATCGCGCGCATGCTCGGCGGTATCGTGGCCAACCCGCGCACCAACGCGCTGCGCGAGCACGTGAAGCACCTCACCTTCGCCCTCGGCAACGTGCTCGGCGAAGGCGTCGTCGACTTCGCCAAGAATGTGGAGGAGAGCGCCAAGAATCTCTTCTCGCAGGGGATGCTGTTCGAGGAGCTGGGGCTCCGCTACTTCGGACCCATCGACGGCCACGACCTGACCAAACTTTGCCAGACGCTCGCGTTCGTGCGCGGAATGACCGGCCCGCGCCTGGTCCACGTCATCACGGAGAAGGGCAAGGGGTTCGCCTTCGCCGAGTCGAACCGGGAGAAGTGGCACGGGCTCGCGGCCTACGACCCGGTCACGGGCGAGGCGCGCAAGAAGTCGAGCGGTCCGCCCACCTGGACCCAGGTGTTCGGCGACGCGATCACGGCGCTCGGTGCCGAGCACCCCGAGCTCGTCGCTAT
Organism: Gemmatimonadales bacterium; assembly: GCA_036279355.1. NCBI lineage: Bacteria > Pseudomonadati > Gemmatimonadota > Gemmatimonadia > Gemmatimonadales > Gemmatimonadales bacterium. Next base: position 158,023 of record DASUJH010000020.1, on the reverse strand, counting down.
CACCGCGGCGATGCCGAGCGGCACGGGCACCAGCGTATTCGAGAAGCGGTGGCCCGCGCGCTTCTTCGACGTGGGTATCGCGGAGGGGCACGCGGTGACCTTTGCCGGGGGGCTCGCCGCGGAAGGGATGCGCCCCGTCTGCGCCATCTACAGCACGTTTCTCCAGCGCGCGTACGACAACGTGATCCACGACGTAGCGGTGCAGCAGCTCCCGGTGATCTTTGCGCTCGACCGCGCCGGCCTCGTGGGTGAAGACGGCCAGACCCACATGGGGCTCTACGACATCGCGTACATGCTCGCGATTCCGGGGATGACGGTCACCGCACCCAAGGACGGCGACGAGCTGATCGCCCTGCTCAAGACGGCGCTCGCGCATGAGGGTGGCCCCTTCTGCACCCGGTATCCCCGCGACAAGGCGCCCGCCGAACCGGCCCCGGTGGCCGAGGTGCCGGCAGTGCCCTATGGCACTTGGGAGCAGCTCCGGACCGGCAGCGACGTGGCCCTGCTCGCCGTCGGCACGATGGTGCGGTCTGCACTCGGCGCGGCCGGCATTCTCGCCGGCGAGGGACTCGACTGCGCGGTCGTCAATTGCCGATTCATGAAGCCGATGGACGACGCGATGCTCGAGGCGCTGGTGCAGCGCTACCGGATTCTCGTGACGATCGAAGAAGGCACCGTCGTGAACGGGTTCGGCGCCTACCTTGCCGAGACGTTGCAGACCACCCATCCGGAGGTGCGCGTCGTGGCGCTCGGCGTGCCCGACCGCCTGGTGGAGCAGGCGCCGCGCGCGGAGCAGCTCGAGGCGTTCGGGCTCACGGCGGAAGGGATCGCGCGGCGGGTTACGGCGCTGCACCACGAGGAAAGTTTCGAGGCGCGATGACCGCGGGGGGGCCATGAACGTCGGCGTCGTCGGCAACCCGCGCTACGCCGACCTCGGCGCGGTGCTGGCGCACGTTGCGCGCGAGGCGCCGGCACGGGGGATCACGCTCTTCACCGAGGCGCGGCTGGATCCGTTCTGGCCCTGCCCGCTGCCGCACATCGACGAAGCGCCCACAGAGCCGCCGCTCCACGCCCTGCTCACGTTCGGCGGCGACGGCACGCTCCTCCGGGGCGCGCGCATGCTCCGGACGCGAAGCACCTGCGTCCTCGGCGTGAACCTTGGCCGGGTCGGCTTTCTCACCACCGCCACGCTCGCCACGCTCGACCAGGCGCTCGCGGCGCTCGTTTCCGGCGATTACATCATCGAGCCGCGGCAGGGCCTCACGGCGCAGATCCTCGCGCGCGACGGCGAAGTGCGCGCTGCGCAGCCGGCGCTCAACGACGTGGCCATCCACAAGGGCGGCGTGGCGCGCGTCATCCGGGTCAACGTCTTCATCGAGGGCGAGAACGTCGGGCCGTACAGCGGCGACGGCATCGTGGTCGCGACGCCGACCGGCTCGACGGCGTACAGCCTGAGCGCCGGCGGCCCGATCGTGGTGCCCGGCGTCAAGGCGATGCTGGTGACGCCGATCTGCGCGCATACCCTCGCCGTGCGGCCGCTCGTGGTGCCCGCCTCGTACACCATCGTGGTCGAGCCAATCGACGGCTGGGGCGACGATCTGCTCGTGTCTTTCGACGGCCAGACCGGGAGCACGCTCGCGGGCGGCGAATCGGTGCGGGTGAGCCGGGCCGACGAGCCGATCCACCTCGTGCGGCTGAGCCATGACGGCTTCTTCGCGCGCATGCGGCAGAAGCTGCACTGGGGCGACCTGTCGGAGCGCGAGGTGCAGCGGTGAGGAGTGCGCCGCGGTGATTGCGGAGCTGCGCGTGCGCGACCTCGCCACCATCGCCGACGTGACGCTTCAGCTCGGCCCCGGCCTCAACGTGCTCACCGGGGAGACCGGCGCGGGCAAGTCCATGCTGGTCGACGCGCTGGCCCTGTTGCTCGGCGAGCGTGCCGATCCGTCGAGCGTGCGTCCCGGTGCGGCGAAGGCGGTCATCGAAGGCGCGTTCGACGCGCTCGACTCGGCGGCTCGGCGGGGCGTCGAGGAGCTGGGGCTCGACGTGGAGGACGGCCGGGTGATCGTGCGGCGCGAGGTGTCGGCCGAAGGGCGCTCGCGCGCGTGGGTGAACGGAAGCCCGACCACGGCGACGGTGCTTGGGCGACTGGGCGCCCTGCTGGTGGATCTGCACGGACAACACGAGACCCAGTCGCTCCTGCACGCGGATGCGCAGCGGGACATCCTGGATGCCTTCGCGCATGCCGAGGCGGAGCGCGCCGCTACCGCGGAGGCGTACGCGGCCCTGGCCGAGCTCACGCGGCAGGAAAGCGAGCTGGCCGCGCGGCGCGACGAGGTGCGGCGGCGGGCGGACTACCTGCGCCACGTCGTGCGCGAGATCGACGCGGCGCGGCTCCGGCCCGGAGAAGACGAGGCGCTTGGGCTCGAAGCCCGCCGCCTGAGCCAGGCCGGCGTCATCGGCGAGCACGCCCGACAGATCGCCGAGGCGCTGGAGGAAAGCGATGGATCGGCGCTCGAGCGCGTGGCGGCCGCGGATCGTGCGCTCGCGGCACTCGAGCGGCTGGACCCGGTCGCGAGTGAGTGGCGAGAGATGCTCGATGCCGCGTACGCGAACCTGAGCGAGCTGGCGCGGACCGCGGGCGCGTACGCCGACGCTGCGCACGAAGATCCGGAGCGCCTGGCCGAAATCGAGCGCCGCCGGGACGTGCTGTCCCGGCTGATGCAGAAGTACGGCGCCTCGCTCGAGGCCGTGCTCGAGACCGGCCGCGAAGCCGCCGCCGAGCTGGACCTGCTCGACACCGCGGACACCGATCTCCGCGCGCTCGCCGCGCGCCGCGCCGCCGCTCAGGCCGGGCTCACCGCTGCGGCTTCCGCGCTCACCGCGCGGCGCCGCGCCGGCGCCGATCAGCTCGCGCGCGCCGTGAACCGGTTGCTCCCGCGGCTCGGCCTCCCGGGTGGGCGGATCGCCGTGGAGCTCACGCCGCTGCCGGCGCCCGAGCGCCTGGGCGCCGAGTCGGTCGTCCTCACCGTGCAGCTCAACGTGGGGCTCGATGCAAAGCCGCTCGCCCGCGTGGCCTCCGGCGGCGAGCTGTCGCGCCTCATGCTGGCGCTCAAGGTCGTACTCGCGAAGCACGACGCCATCGCGACGCTCGTGTTCGATGAGGTGGATCAGGGCATCGGTGGCGAGGTCGGGGCGCAGGTGGGCAGCGCGCTCGCCGAGGTTGCGGCGCGCCACCAGGTCCTGGTCATCACGCACCTGCCGCAGATCGCCGCGCGGGCGGACCATCATCTCGTCGTATCGAAGGAGGCGCGCCGCGGAATCGCCACGAGCGACGTGGCCACGATCCACGGTGAGGACCGCGTGGCCGAGCTGGCGCGCATGCTGGGCGACACCGACGGCGACACGGCGCGCCGCCATGCGCAGGCGATGCTGCGCGGCGCCGGAAGTGGCGGCGCCGGGCGCGGGCGCGCGAGCTAGCGCCCGAGCGCCGCGACCTCGTCGTCGAGCCCGAGCATCTCCCACCGCTGGAGCGCGATCGGCACGTTCCCGTTCGTCCAGAGATAGTCGTGGAAGGCGCGAAGCGAGAACGCCGAGCCCTGCTTTGCCCGCGCGTCCGCCAGGAAGCCCAGAATCTGGGTCTTGCCCACGTCGTAGGTGATGCCCTGGCCCGGCGTCGCCGCGAACGAGGCGGCCTCCGAGAGCGCGGTGGCGTGATCCATCGGCACCATGGTCTCGAGGTAGCGCGCGCCATCGGCGATGGTGAACTGGCCCAGCGCGAGCTTCACGTCCACCTCGACGCGAAGCGCCCGGAGCCGCATGAAGTTGTAGATGATTTCGCGCACCCGCGGCCGGTCGTCGAAGAATCCCGCCTGCAGCATCATCTCTTCCGCGTAGAAGCCGATTCCCTCGTTCGAGTTCGAGTCGTAGTAGTGGCGCCGGAGCGGGTCGTCGTTCTTCCCCGAGAGGGCGAGCTGCATGTAGTGGCCCGGAATGCCCTCGTGCACCAGCAGCGGCCGCGGGTCCTTGGCGGAGGCAAGATAGAAGTACCCGAGCGCCGGTGAGGGGGGCGGCCGGTAGCTCACGCCGTCCTGGTCTAGTCGCGTGGGCGAGGTGAGATCGTCGTCCACGCCCCAGTCCGCGAGCGGCGCCAGGTACGACGGCATTGGCATCACGCGGTAGTGCTCGAGCCACGCCGGCACGGTGAGAATGCCGTGGACGCTCACGAACTGGCGCGCCCGCGCCTCGTCGGCCGCTTCGGCCGCCATCTGTGCGGCGGCGTCGGGGTACAACGGCAGCTCCGGCAGGCCGCGGTTCCGCTCGCGCTCGTAGGTCTCGAAGGAGGCGGCGCGCTCCCAGTCGCGCCGCCCCATCGCGATCAGTTGTTCCGGCGTGTACGGCACGACCGCGACGAGGCGCAGGAACCCGATGTATGCCTCGCGGCCGACGGCGGTCTGCTCCGACATCGTGGGCGCACGCTGCTGGAGCCATGCCCGATACGCCTCGAGCGCCGGGATGGCCGCCGCGACGGCCGCGTGCCAGCGCGCCGCATCGGGGCCGGTGAGCTGCGGTGCCAGCTCGCGCTCGACCGTTTCGAGGCTGGGCCGGACGTCGGCCAACGCATCGATGGCAAGCTGGGCGAAGGGCCGCACCGCCTGCGTGAGGTTGGCTCGGCCTTCGGTGAGGGTTTGCGGGATGCGCTCGACCCGGCGCACAATTGCGCGGGTGCGCACCGAATCGAATGGTGGCGGCGCGCGCAGCAGGTCATGGAGGGAGCCGATCGTCTGCTCCAGGTAGAAGACCGGATTCCGCTGCCAGCCGCGGTTGATGTCCAGCTCCCATCCCACCCGCGCGAGCGCCGAGCCCATGAGCCGGTAGTCGACCTGCGCGTGGCGGCTCCATCCGGCCGTATCGATCCGGCGCCATTCGCCCTCGAACACGCGCGCCGAATCGCGCCGCGCGGCCACCGCGGGGCCCGACCAGTCGGGCAACCAATCGGGCGAGCGGTCGATGCGGGGGATGTCGTCGCCGGTGATCGGTTGCGCATCGGCGCGCCACGCCCAGAAGCGTTCGGCCAGCGCGGCGAGCGGCGCGGGAGGCGCCGACTCAGGCGCGGCCGACCCGGGCGCGCCCTGGGCGCCGCACGCGGCGAGGGGCGCCGCGAGCAACGCTGCAGTGAGGAGGGTAAGTCGCACGGCTGCTACTTGAATCTGACTTCGATGGCGCCCGCCGCGAATCGCGAGCCGTAGCGCTGCTCAGCGTCGGGGCCACTGATATAGCGGATCTCGCCGACCGTGTTCGCGGCCATGCGCTTGAGCTCTTCCGGGCCGCCGACGTCGTTGCCGTCGACGAGCACCCGGACCCCGACGTTGTCCGACGAGCCGGACGTGGGATCGCCATCGCTGTACATCTGTTCTCCACGAGGGCGGTTGCTGCCGCCCGCCGTGATCGCGCGCTCGCCCCGGCGCAGGAAGTAGGGACGCAGCCTGGCGACGGCGTCGTATGCGTTGCTCACCTGCGCCGCGGCGATCTCGTCCGCCGCGATGATGCTGCGGTCGTGCTTGGCGGCCTTGTTCTGTGCCGGGAGGGGCGCACACGGGGCGGCAAGCAGCAGGGCGGCAACGATCGTCAACCGAGGCATCGTGCTACCTCCGGGCGCGGTGGATGCGAGGTTTGCAAGGGACGGCAGGAAGTATATTGGGGCGAGCCCGGGTGGCGGAACCGGCAGACGCACGGGACTTAAAATCCCGGGTCGCGCAAGCGGCGTGAGAGTTCGAGTCTCTCCCCGGGCATCGCGTTACGTTGTTCCCGCTCGGCCGATGCCGCCCGCGATGCGCCACCCCTCCCGTGTTGCCCGGAGGCATGCCGCCCCGTGAAATCGCGATCACACCGCGCCGCCGTCCCCCCCGCATGATCCGCGTCTGGCCCGGTTCGCCCTCCGTCCTCGGTGCCCACTGGGACGGCGAGGGCACCAACTTCGCCATCTTCTCCGAGCACGCGACCGCCGTCGAGCTCTGCCTCTTCGCCGAGCCCGACGACGCGCGCGAAACCCAGCGGATCGGGCTGCTCGAGCGTACCGACCAGGTCTGGCACGCCTATCTCCCCGACGTGCGGCCGGGCCAGCTCTATGGCTACCGCATCCACGGTCCGTACGACCCGGAACGGGGTCACCGCTTCAATCCGGCCAAGCTGCTGCTCGATCCCTATGCGCGCGCCATCGCGGGCACGATCCGCTGGAGCGACGCGCTCTCGGGCTACGTCATCGGCCAGTCCGAGACCGACCTCGTGCCCGACGGCCGCGACAGCGCCGGTGGCATGCCCAAGTGCGCGGTGATCGAGTCGGCCTTCAGCTGGGGCGAGGACGTGCCCCTCCGCACGCCATGGAACCGGACTGTAATCTACGAGTGCCATGTGAAAGGCATGAGCATGCGGCACCCGGATGTGCCCGAGCAACTGCGCGGCACCTATCTCGGGCTCGCCACCGACCCGATCGTCGAGCATCTCGTCGGACTCGGCATCACCGCGGTGGACCTGCTTCCGATCCAGCACTTCGTGTCGGAACGCTCGCTGGTCGAGCGTGGGCTCACCAACTACTGGGGCTACAACCCGATCGGCTACTTCGCGCCCGACGTGCGCTACGCCACGGCGCGGGCGGGCCAGCAGGTCGCAGAGTTCAAGTCCATGGTGAAGCGGTTCCACCGCGCCGGAATCGAGGTGCTGCTCGACGTGGTTTACAACCACACCGCCGAGGGCAACGAGCTTGGCCCGACGCTCTGCTTCCGTGGCATCGACAATCTCGCCTATTACCGGCTGGATCCGGCCAATCCCCGCCGCTACGTCGATTTCACCGGGTGCGGCAACACCTTGAACCTCCAGCATTCGCGCACCATGCAGCTCGTCATGGATAGTCTGCGCTATTGGGTGCAGGAGATGCACGTCGACGGCTTCCGCTTCGACCTGGCCCCGGTCCTTGGCCGTGACGCGGACGACTTCAACCCGTTCGGCAAGTTCTTCGACGTGGTGCGCCAGGATCCGGTGCTCGCGCAGGTGAAGCTCATCGCCGAGCCATGGGATCTCGGGCCCGGCGGGTACCAGATCGGCCGCTTTCCGATCGGCTGGTCCGAGTGGAACGGGAAGTATCGGGATACGACGCGCGCGTTCTGGCGCGGCGACCCGGGCCAGGTGCCCGAGCTGGCGAGCCGGCTGGCCGGCAGTAGCGAGCTCTATGCCTCGAGTCAGCGCTCCCCCCAGGCCAGCGTCAACTTCATCACCTGCCACGACGGCTTCACGCTGCGCGACCTCGTGAGCTACGAGGACAAGCACAATGAGGCCAACGGCGAGGACAACCGCGACGGCACCGATCACAACCTGAGTCGCAACTGGGGCGTCGAGGGCCCGACGGAGTCGCCCGAGATCCTGCGGCTGCGCGATCGCGTGGCCCGCAGCCTGATCGCGACGCTCGCCTTCTCGCAGGGCGTCCCCATGCTGTCCCATGGCGACGAGCTGGGGCGCACCCAGCGCGGGAACAACAACGCCTACTGTCAGGACAACCCAATCACGTGGGTCGACTGGACCCTCACGTCCGCCGAGCGCGATCTGATCGCCTTCACCCGCCGGGTGCTTGCCCTTCGCGCCGCCAATCCGGTCCTCCGCCGGCGCACGTTCTTTCGGCACGAGCCGCTGGCCGGCGGCCGCGGGCGCGACCTCACCTGGCTCCGCCCCGACGGGCGGGAGATGGCGCAGGCCGATTGGGAGCATCCGCACAATCACCTGCTCGGCATGCTGATCCGGGGCCATGCCACCGACGAGCTGGACGAGCACGGCCGCCTCTTCACCGGCGAGACCGTCCTCCTTCTCGTAAACGGCGGGGGGCGCTCACGCCCATTCGCGGTGCCGCAGCTTGAGCGGCCCGGCAGCTGGATCGGGGTGCTTACCACGGGGCGTGCCGGCCGGCCAGAGCGCGGAACGGTGATGCTCATCGCGCATTCGCTCATGCTGCTCCGGCACGGGGAGGCCGGGTGACCCGCGCGCCGGGACCGTCGCGCATCCTCGCGACCTACCGGCTCCAGCTCCAGGCTGACTTCCCGCTCGCCGCGGCCACCGCGCTGGTGGACTACCTCGACCGGCTCGGCGTCACCCACATCCACGCGTCGCCCATCCTGCACGCGCGCGCCGGCAGCGCCCACGGCTACGACGTGGTCGACCCCGGCGCGCTCGACCCGGAGCTCGGCGCAGAGGCCGATCTCGAGTCGCTGGTGGCCGCGCTGCATGACCGGGCGATGGGACTGGTGCTCGACATCGTGCCCAACCACATGGCCGCGAGCAGCGAGAACTGGCGCTGGGAGCATGTGCTCGCGCACGGACCCGCGTCGCCGTACGCGCGCTGGTTCGACATCGAGTGGCGCGTGGGCGAGCGCGCGCTGCACAGCCGGGTCCTGCTCCCGGTGCTTGGCGATCTGCGCGCGCGTGTGATCGAGCGCGGCGAGTTGCGGGTGGCGCTCCGTGGCGGTGAGCTCCGGCTCACGTACTTCGAGCACAGCTTTCCGCTCGATCCGTCCACCTTTCCGCTCGTGCTCGAGCCGGCGCTCGAGGCCTGCGAGGCGGAGCTCGGTCCTGCCAACCGCGGCACGATCGAGCTTGCGGCCATCATCGCGCTCTTGCGCCGGCTCCCGCGCCGCACCGCGCGCGGCTCACGGGCCCGCGCCCGCCGGCGCCGGCAGAGCGGGGAGGGGCTCCGGCGCCTGCGGAAACTCTGCGCGCTCGTCCCCGAGGTCCGCCGGCGGATCGAGCGCGCCGCCGCGCGGATGGGACTGGGAGACGAGGGCGGCGCGCGCATGGTCCGCTTGCTCGAGGCACAGGGCTATCGCCTGGTCTACTGGCGGCGTGCGGCGCGTGAGATCAATTATCGCCGCTTCTTCGACGTGAACGACCTGGTCGCGCTCCACATGGAGGACCCGCAGGTCTTCACCCAGACCCACGCGCTCGTGCTCGACTGGCGCCGCAGCGGATATGTCGACGGATTCCGGATCGATCACCCGGACGGGCTGCTCGATCCGCTCGGCTACCTCGAGCGCCTCGCTGCGCATGCCTTTCCGGACTACGGGCCCGGCCATCCGCCGATCTTCGTCGAGAAGATCCTCTCGCCCGGCGAGCGGCTGCGCGACAACTGGCCGGTGGCGGGCACCACCGGATACCGCAACCTGAACGAGCTCGAGGCGCTCTTCCTGGACGCGGACGGGGCGGCGCAGATCGAGCGCGACTACCGCCGCGTCGTGCGCCGGCATGCGAGCTTCACGGCAGTGGCGCACGAAGCCAAGCGCCATGTGCTCGAGTCCGGACTGTCCGCCGGCGTGCGCCGACTCGCCCAGCGGCTGCACCGCCTCGCGGCCATCGCCCGCCCGCTCGGGCGGGTGCCCGTGCACGAGCTGACCCGCGCCGTCGTGGACACGATCGTCTATCTGCCGGTGTACCGGACGTACATCGACGAGCGACATCCGGTTCCGGCCGGCGAGGACCTGGCGTTGCTCGAGCAGGCGCTGGCCGCGGCGCGTGCGCGCGGGCGAGCATCCGCCGCCGCGTTCGCGGTGCTCGCAGGCGCGCTGCTCGCCACCGAGCCCGCCATGCGCACGCCGGAGCACGAGGGTCTGCGCCGCCGATTCGTGCAGCGCTTTCAGCAGGTGAGCGGTCCGGCCGCGGCAAAGGGCGTCGAGGATACCGCGTTCTACGAATACGTGCCGCTCCTCTCCCGCAACGAGGTGGGCGGCGACCCCGATTCGCCGGTCGCGGGTGCCGCCGCGGCGCTCCACGCCGCGAACCTGCACCACGCCCATTGTTGGCCGGGCACGATGAATGTCGCGACCACCCACGACACCAAACGGTCCGCCGACGTGCGCGCGCGGCTCGACGTGCTCACCGAGATCGCGGAGGAGTGGGAGGAATGCGTCTATCGGTGGCGGCGCTGGAACCGGCCGCTCCGCGCGATGGGGGCGGGCCAGCTCCTGCCCGACGCCAATACCGAGTGGCTGCTCTACCAGACGCTGGTCGGCGCGTGGCCGCTCGAGCTGTTGCCCCCGGTGCCGCACGGATTCGATGCGGTGGCCACACCCGACCCCCGTGCGCTCGCGGAGTTTCGCGGTCGCATCGCCGACTACGCGCGCAAGGCCGCGCGCGAGGCGAAGACGCATACGAGCTGGGTCGAGCCGGACCCGGAATACGAGGCGGCGCTCGACCGGTACATCGAGGGCATGCTCTCTCCCTCGCGATCCGACCAGGGCCCCGGCACGTTCCTGCCGGATCTCGTGCACTTTGTGCGCCGGGTGGCGCGGCCCGCGATGTGGATCGGTCTCGCCCGCACGCTCATCCAGCTCACCGCACCCGGCAACCCCGATCTCTATCAGGGCGACGAGCTGTGGAACTTTCTGCTGGTGGATCCGGACAACCGCCGGCCGGTGGATTTTGCCCTGCGACGTGGGCTGCTGGATGGGCTCGCGGCGCGCTTCGAGCAGCATGACGAGCGGGATGGGCTACTGCGAGAAATGATGGCCGGCCCGGAGGATGGGCGGATCAAGTTGCACGTGACGTGGCGCGCGCTGGAGGCACGCCGGTGGGCACCCGCGCTCTTCGCCGACGCGGGCTATGAGCCGCTCACGGCGGCGGGGCCGCGCGCAGGCCACGTGTTCGCGTTTCTCCGCCGCACCGCGGGGGACGTGGACGGCGCCGCCGGAGCGGGAGCCGCGGCAATCACGCTGGTGCCGCGGCTCATCACCGGAGCGGTCCAATCTCCGGCCTACGCACCGCCGCCCGCCGACTGGTGGGCCGGCACTCGCCTCATCCTCCCCCCGGACCTGCCCGACGGTCCCTGGCTCTCGGCTCTCACCGGCGAGCGGATCGCGCTCGGGCCGCGCAGTCTGGACGTCGCCTCCGCATTGGGTAGCTTGCCGGTCGCGCTGCTCCTCGGCGGGGCGTCCGTCTGAGCCGCCGCACATCCCGCTCACCCGTCGCCCGGACCGGTCGATGCACCTGAAGCCGCTGCGGCGCGGCGCGCGGCCCGCGCTCACCGATGCTTCCGCCGCGCCGCCCGCGGCACTCGCCGACGTCCCGAAGAGGGATCTCCGCAAGCGCCTCGCCGGCATCGTCGACCGGATCGCCGCCCGCCAGACCGCGCTCTTCGCCGAGGGGAAGCGCGCGCTGCTGATCGTCTTGCAGGGGCTCGACACGAGCGGCAAGGACGGCACCATCCGCCACGTCTTCGGGCCGCTCAATCCGATGGGTGTCCAGATCACAAGCTTCAAGGTGCCGACGCCCATCGAGGCGGCGCACGACTTCCTCTGGCGGGTGCATCTGGCCATACCCGCCAAGGGCATGATCGGCATCTTCAACCGTTCGCATTACGAGGACGTGCTCGTGGTCCGGGTGCATCGGCTCGCGCCGGAGCCGGTCTGGCGCGCGCGGTTCGACATGATCAACGGCTTCGAGCGCTACCTCACCGAGACCGGTACCACGGTCCTCAAGTTCTGCCTGCACATCTCGCGTGAGGAACAGCGCGAGCGGCTGCTCGCACGACTCGACGATCCCGAGAAGAACTGGAAGTTCAACGCAGGCGACTTGAAGGAGAGAGATCGCTGGACGGACTACGTGCGGGCCTACGCCGACGCGCTCCGGCTCACCAACACCGCATGGGCCCCCTGGTATGTGGTGCCAGCCGACCGGAAGCCGGTCCGCGACATGCTCGTGGCTGAGGTGGTGCGCGATACGCTCGATCGGTTGAACCCGAGGTATCCGGCCGTGGGTGCCGAGGCGCGGCAGCTCCGCGCCATACTGAGAAAGGACTGAGTCGGGCGGTCAGGTCTGGCCGTCGGGCCCCACCAGTACCACGACGAGCGCGTTCCCCTCGACGATGTAGGGCTGCCGTTTTCCCACGCCGTTGATGAGCGTGTTGAGCAGCCGCTGGTTCGTGGTGGTGAGCCGGACAGCCACCTCGTACGGGGTGTTCCCGGGCAGGTTGTTCTCGAACTGCAGCGTGTAGTCCGGCCGGTTGAACGGGAACCCGTTCACCAGGTACGGCGTGAGCTCGGCCGGCACCGTGCCCGGCGGGGCGTCGCTCGGCCACACCCCGGTTTCGTAGTACCGGCTATACGCCGAGAGGCGCACCGTTTCCATGTCGGACGTGGCCTGCGCGGCGATCGCCCGATTCTTCGCGTCGGTGAACCGGAACGTGGCAAGCGTCGCAAGGATGCCCATCACGATCATGACGACGAGCAGTTCGAGCAGGGTGAACCCGCTGCGATTGCGGCCGCTCACCGGCGCACTCGTTCGGCCAGCGTCCGGAAGCTTTCGCCGACGAAGCCACCCAGCGAATCGGTGGATTGATACGTGAGCGACAGGTCGCCGTTGCTGCCGGTGAGCACGTATCGTCCCCCGTCCACCGGCTGGAACCGGACGCCGCTCACGTCTGATCCCGCTTCACCGAGCGAGGCCGGCAACCGGCCGTGCCGCTCGCGAAACCGCTCGACGCGCCGGGCGGCCGAGGCGATACTGATCCGGAGACTCGCCTCGAGCTCCGCGTGGCTTTCGACGTGCACCGGCGGTGGAAAGAGCCACGCGGGGCGCTCGACGGCGACGTAGGCGCCGACCGATACCAGGACGAGCAGGCAGGCGCCCAGCACGGGCGAGATCGGCCCACGCTCCCGGCGCACCCGCTCGGCGGCTTGCTCCGCATCGCGCTCTTCGGCCTGGTGGCGCATCACGTCGCCGACCGCATCGTAGAGCGCCTGCTTGGGCGATGTGACGGGAGCGGGTCGGGTCATCTGTCTGGCCATGGAGTTGATCCGCGGGCACAAATTGAACCGCGCCGAAGGGCAAGACTCAGGCCAGCATGGACAGCCTCCGTTCCGACCGCCCCGGATGCGGCTAAGCCAAGCGCACGCTCCGGGTTGGCGGCGCGCGTCCGCGCTCGATGCGTGCGGGCTGGCGGGGCCGCCGTTGAGAACCCAATCGCACAACGCTACGATTCCCGCTTGCCCCGGACCATGCACAGCGCTCGCCTCTCCACCGCTCATGCCGGCCGCCGTGCGCCCTGAGTCGCTCGCCGTCATCGGCCTCGGCGCGATCGGTGGATCGGTGGCGTGGCAGGCGCGGCTTGCCGGCGTACGCCGAGTCGTTGGCTACTCTCCCGAGCGGCGCGAAGGCGTGGCCGCGGTGCGCGCCGCGGCCGTGACCGAGCTCGCCGACTCGCCGGAGCGCGCCGCGCGCGGCGCCGCGCTCGTGATTCTGGCAACGCCTCCCGCCAGTACGCTCGAGCTCATTGACCGGTTGGCGCCGCGGCTCGATGCCGGCGCGCTGCTCTCGGACGTGGCCAGCATCAAGGCAGCCGTGGTCCGCCGCGCGGTGGCGGCCGGGCTCGCCGATCGCTTCGCCGGCGCGCACCCGCTCGCCGGCACCCACGGATCCGGGTTTGCTCATGCGCGCCCCGACCGGCTGCGCGGCTGCGTCGTCTACGTGTGCGCGTCCGGAAGCGCCGCCGGGGACAACGCGGCACGTGGCGTCATGGGCTTCTGGCGTGATACGCTCGAGGCGGCGCCCGTGCTCATCGATCCCGCCGCGCACGACCGGCAGCTCGCATGGACCAGTCACCTGCCGCAGGCTGTCGCGTATCTGCTTGCGAAGCTCCTCGCCGACCGCCGGCTCGGGCCGGTGTCGTTCGGCAGCGGCGCGCGCGACACGACGCGCCTCGCCGCCAGCAGCCCGGATCTCTGGATCGATATTTTCCTGCAGAACCAGGAGCCGATACTGGAGGCCCTGGGCGAAGCCGAGGGTCAGCTCGCGAGCCTCCGGCGACTCGTCGAGGCCCGCGACGCTGCCGGGCTCCGCGCATACCTGCAGGTCGCGGCCGACTTCCGGCGGGGGCTCGAGCGATGATCGTCGGCGGCACGGTGCACGTTCCGGGTGACAAGAGCCTCACCCATCGCGCGCTCCTGCTCGCGGCGCTGGCGCGGGGCGCGAGCTACGTGGGCGGTGCGCTTACATCCCTCGATGCCCGGTCCACCGCCCGTGTGCTGCGCGCGCTCGGTGTCGACATATCGCCGCTCCGGCCGGGCGCCGTCGTGCGCGTGCGCGGCCATGGTCGTCTTCACCGTGCCACTGATCCGCTCGACTGCGGCAACTCGGGCACCACCACGCGCCTGCTGCTCGGCATTCTCGCCGCGCATCGCTTCGCCACGACGCTCACCGGCGACGCGTCGCTCCGGCGCCGCCCGATGCGTCGCGTCACCGATCCGCTCGGCCGGATGGGGGCCGAGTTCACCGAGCTGGAGGGCCGCGACGGGCTTCCGCTCACCGTGCATGGCGGCCCGCTCGCGCCGCTGCGCTACGAGATGCCGGTCTCGAGCGCGCAGATCAAGAGCGCGCTCCTGCTCGCCGGTGTCACGGCCGGAGCCGAAGTGGCGCTCCGTGAGCCCCATGGCCGGTCGCGCGATCACACCGAGCGCCTGTTGCGTGCCTTCGGGTATCACGTCGCGGAGCCGGATGGCTGGATCGAGTTCGCGCCCACGGGCCGGATCGAACCCTTCGAGATGCAAGTGCCGGGCGATCCCTCCTCGGCCGCATTTCTGGTGGGTGCTGCCATTCTCGCCGAGGCTGGCGAGCTCCGGATTGCCGGAGTGGGCCAGAACCCGACCCGCACCGGCTACCTGCGCGTGCTCGACCGCATGGGCGCGGCTGTCCGCGTCGGCGATGTGACCGAACCCTTCGACGAGCCTGTGGGCGATCTCATAGCCGGCCCGGCGGCACTCCGCGCCACCGACGTCGGAGCGGGGGAGATTCCCGGGCTGATCGACGAAATCCCGCTCCTGGCGGTGCTCGCGTCCCGCGCCGTGGGCCGCACGACCTTTCATGAGGTGGGCGAGCTGCGGGTCAAGGAGAGCGATCGCCTTGGGCTCATTGCCGCCAATCTGCGCGCGGTGGGCGCCCGGGCCGAGGCGGCCGGCGACGATCTCGTGGTTGAGGGTGGCATGGCACCGCCCCGCGGCGCCGTCCGCACGGCAGGCGACCATCGCCTCGCCATGGCCTTCGCCGTGCTCGGTACGCTTCCCGGCTCCCGCGTGAGGATCGACGATCTGGCGTGTGCCGACGTGAGCTTCCCCGGCTTTCCCGAGACACTCCGGAGCATTCGCCGGCGGGAGTCGAGGTGACCGGGAGCGTCATCGCCATCGACGGCCCCTCGGCGTCGGGCAAGTCCACGACGGCCCGCGCGGTGGCCGAGAGGCTCGGGTTTGCCCACCTCGATTCGGGCGCGCTGTATCGAGGCGTGACGCTGGTCGCGCTTCGCGAGGCCGAACACGTCGGCCGCGCGGGCGGCCCGCCGCTCGAAGCGGTAGATCCTGAAACGATCCTCCGCACCGCCGAGGAATGGGGCCTTCGCCTCCACCCGGACGGCCACGGCTTTGCCGCGTACCTTCAGGGCGAGCCTGTAGACGACGCCATCCGCGGCCCCGAGGTGACGGCGCACGTCTCGGCCATCTCGGCCGTGCCGGTCGTGAGGGAGTGGGTGAACTCGCGGCTCCGCGCGATGGTGCGCGCCGGCATGCACGTGGTGGTGGACGGGCGGGACATCGGCACGGTCGTCTTTCCCGACGCCGAGCTCAAAGTCTATCTCACGGCCACGGTCCGGGCCCGGGCCGGGCGCCGTCTCACCGAGCGCGGCCTGCCGGCCGGCGCGGGCTACGTGGAACGCGAGGCGGCTCTCCTTTCCGCTCGCGACCATGCGGACTCCACCCGCGCCGTGGCCCCTCTCCGCCGTGCCACCGACGCCGTTGATGTCGATACCACCAACCTCGATTTCGGCGAGCAGGTGGCCCTGATTGTCGCATTGGCCCGCCCGAGACTCGGCCTTTCCGATCCAAAGTCCTGATTGACGGCCACTTAGCCTTGCGGCAGAGCGAGTCTGCGGCTATCATTGCAGGCTTCCGCCGGGGCGCCTCTGCCGCGGCGGCACTTGACCCCAGCCCGCGACCCTGGGCGCGGCATCTCAAAGGACCAGCAGACTTGCCTATGCTCGATCAGGCCCGCGACACCACTCCCACCCAGATCGCGTTGCCAACCGGCCTCCGCGTTCGCCCCGATCTCTACGACGAGGAATACTCCGAGCAGGACTATGAACAGATGCTCTCGATGTACGAGGGCACCATGTCGCAGATCGCCGAGGGGGAGATCGTCAAGTCGAAGGTCCTTCGCGTCACCGAGAACGCCGTCATCCTCGACGTGGGGTTCAAGTCGGAGGGGTCGGTAGCCCTCGACGAGTTCAAGGAGCCGCCCAAGGAAGGTGAAGAGGTCGAGGTCTTCCTCGAGCACCTGGAAGACCAGGAGGGCGCCGTCGTGCTCTCCAAGAAGAAGGCCGACTTCATGCGGGTCTGGGAGAAGATCCGCGTCGCCCACGAGAGCGACCAGCCGGTCGAGGGCACGCTCATCAAGAAGATCAAGGGCGGCGTCGTGGTGAACCTCATGGGCGTGGACGCGTTTCTCCCCGGCAGCCAGATCGCGCTTCGCCGCGTGCCCAACATCGACGAGCTGCTCGGTCACACCTACGAGTTCAAGATCATCAAGCTCAACAAGCGGCGGCGGAATATCGTGGTGAGCCGCCGGGTGATCCTGGAGAACGAGCGCGCCCACAAGCGCGAGCACCTGATGAAGGAGCTGGCCGTCGGCCAGATCCGGAAGGGCATCGTCAAGAACATCACCGACTTTGGCGCGTTCATCGACCTGGGCGGCGTGGATGGGTTGCTCCACATCACCGACATGTCGTATGGCCGCGTGTCCCACCCCACCGAAATGCTTCAAATCGGCAGCGAGGTCGAGGTCAAGATCCTCGACATCGATTGGCAGCGCGAGCGCATCAGCCTCGGCATGAAGCAGCTCCAGCAGTATCCCTGGAAGGATGTCGCGGCCAAGTACCCGGTGGGGACGCGGGTGCAGGGCAAGGTGGTGTCGATCACCAACTACGGCGCGTTCGTCGAGATCGAGCCGGGCATCGAGGGGCTGGTCCACATCTCGGAGATGAGCTGGACCCGCAACGTCCGCCATCCGTCGAAGATCGTCTCCATCGGCGAGACCATCGAGGCCGTGGTGCTCAAGGTCGACGAGGCCGAGGAGAAAATTTCCCTCGGCATGAAGCAGACCGAGCAGGACCCGTGGATGGTGCTGCCCCTCAAGTACCCGGTAGGCACCCGGCTCCAGGGCAAAGTGCGCAACCTGACGAGCTTCGGCGCGTTCGTCGAGATCGAGCCCGGCATCGATGGCCTGATCCACATCTCGGACATGAGCTGGACCAAGCGGGTGCAGCACCCCTCCGAGGTGGTGAAGAAGGGCGACTCGGTCGACGTCGTCATCCTCAACATCGACGCCGAGAACAAGCGGATTTCGCTCGGATTGAAGCAGGCGCAGGACGATCCCTGGCTCCGCATCGGGGAGACCTACCCGATCAACATGGAGCTCCGGGGCCGCGTGCTCCGCCTCATGGACAAGGGCGTGGTCGTGGATATCGGCAACGACATCGAGGGCTTCGTTCCGATGTCGCAGCTCGGCATTGCGAACCTGGAGAATCCGGGCGACGCGGTGAAAGAGGGCCAGGCGGTGGACCTCAAGGTCCTCGAGGTGGATCCGATCCACCACCGGATCGTGCTCATGGTGACCAACTACCCCGACGAGCCGATCATTCCGCCGGTGCGGCCGGTGTACGAAGAGTCGGCGGTGCCGCCGGCGTAGCCAATCGGGTGTACCACCAACGGCAAAGCGGCAGCCGGAGATCCGGCTGCCGCTTCTTTAGTTGGGGTCCAGCTCACCAGGTGACCTGCAATCCCGATGTCAGCACGCGGTCGGTCTTCTTGAAGCCGGGCGGCGGCACGTTGTCGAACCGGATTACGTACGACACCTTGAGCGCGAACCGCTGCGAGAGCGGCGCCACCAGGGCGCTGGTCGAGTTGATGCGGACGTCCGCGGCGTCGTCGACGTCGGGCAGGAGCTCGACGCTCTGCTCCAGGTAGGTCGACTTTGCGAGATAGTGGACGTAGTCGCCGGCCGCGCGCAGGGCGACGAAGTTATCGTCCATGCCGAGCGTGGTACGCTGCCGCGTGATAGCGCCACCCGCCTCGAGCTGCAGGCGGTTGACCGGCGTATCGAGCGCGAGAAGGGTGACGCCGGCCTGCTCCTCAAATTGCCGCGCGATGCCGCCGAACCGGTCGCGTCCGTACGCGACCCCGACGAACACCTGGATGCGGGACGAGATGCCGTACGCCGCCCGGCCGCCCAGGTTGAGCAGATTCGCCGAGGTCTGCCCGTTCGCGTTGCCAAACACCCACTCGAACGTCTGCGTGAGCTGCCAGGGTGAGCCCGCCGGCCGGAGATCCGCGCGCTC
This sequence comes from Gemmatimonadales bacterium, assembly GCA_036279355.1. Taxonomy (NCBI): domain Bacteria; kingdom Pseudomonadati; phylum Gemmatimonadota; class Gemmatimonadia; order Gemmatimonadales; species Gemmatimonadales bacterium. The sequence continues at coordinate 139,620 of DASUJH010000020.1, read as the reverse complement.
GATGGTGCTGAGGGTGGTGAGATCGGTGTTTCCGGTTGCGTCGACCAGACCCACGTTGGCCGTGATCGAGAGACCGCTGGCGGTGTCCGGCTGTTGCGCTGCGAGCGAACGAAACGAGACCAGCGCCGAGGCGATAAGCGCCGCGGCGACAGCAGTGAACCGCGAATGCATGAGCCTCCTTCGTGACGCGGTTCCCTATCATATCGTCGCCCGCGCCGCGCCAGAACCCCGCGCCGCCGCGGCCAAGTGGAGTCTGACGCGGCTGCCGACAACGCACGCGGCAGGCCCGGCGAGCCGCAGAACGCCGGAGCGAAGGTCCGGCACGTTGAAGTTGATGAGGAGGCCGAGAGGCAGTGCACGGAGCCGGAGCCCAGTCGCGAGGCGGGCCGCGTGCAGCGGCACCGCGGTGTGCCCGGCCTCGACCTCCACGACGACGCATCCGCCCACCACGAGGTCGTGCCGGCATTCGCACACGATCGGGTGGCCCTTGTAGCGGAGCGGGAGCGAAGGTGCGCGATCGAATACGAGACCCCGCATGCGCAGCTCGTGACACAGGCATTCGGCATACGCCGCCTCGAGCAATCCGGGGCCGAGGCAGCGGTGGACCTCGACCGCGGCGTCAATCACGCCGCGCGCGAGCAGGTTCACGCGTTCGTGCCGCACCAGGGGACCGGTCACGCGGGCTCCGGAAAGGCGGACCTCTCACGGTAGCGCCGCCGCGCGGCGCGACAGCATCATTTTTCGGCCGGGCGGCCCCTTCGAACGCGCGTGCGCAGCCGCGCCCTCGCAGCCGCGCCCTCGCAGCGCGCGCTCAGTGATTGCGCGGTCGCACGTGCCGCGCGCGCACAGGCCTACCGCCGGTCCCCCGCGCCGCTATGTTATTGGCTCATGCCCGATCCACGACAGCTCCTCGACCAACTCCACCAGCGGCAATTGGTCGCCCAAGAGGGCGGCGGCGCGGATCGCGTCGCGCGCCAGCACGCGCGGGGCAAGCTCACCGCGCGCGAGCGGCTCGACCTGCTGCTCGATGAGGGAAGCTTCGTCGAGCTCGATCGGTTCGTCACCCATCGCGCCACGGATTTCGGACTCGCCGACCAGCTCGTGCCGGGCGACGGCGTGGTGACCGGCTACGGCCGCATCGATGGCAGGCTGGTGTACGCGTTCTCCCAGGACTTCACCGTGTTCGGTGGCTCGCTCTCCGAGGCGCACGCGGAAAAAATCTGCAAGGTGATGGATCTCGCCGTGCGAAACGGCGCGCCGATCATCGGGCTCAATGATTCGGGCGGCGCCCGAATCCAGGAAGGCGTGGCGTCGCTCGGCGGCTACGCCGACATTTTCCTCCGCAACACGCTCGCCTCGGGCGTGGTGCCGCAGATCAGCGCCATCCTGGGCCCCTGCGCGGGCGGCGCCGTGTATAGCCCCGCCATCACCGACTTCATCTTCATGGTGCGCGGCGTGAGCTACATGTTCGTGACCGGCCCCAACGTGGTGAAGACGGTCACCCACGAAGAGGTCACCTTCGAGCAACTCGGGGGCGCCGACGTGCACGGCGGCACTTCGGGCGTGTCGCACTTCACCTGCGACTCGGAGCCCGAGTGCCTCGCCGCCATTCGCGAGCTGGTCGGCTTTCTCCCGCTCAACAACGTCGACGACCCGCCGCGCCGCGTCACGGCCGACCCCGATGACCGCCGTGACGACGCGTTACTCGACCTGGTGCCGGCGAGCTCGAGCACGCCGTACGACATGCACGAGGTGGTGCGCCGGGTCGTGGACGACGGCCACTTCCTCGAGGTGCACCGCGGCTTCGCCGACAACATTGTGGTCGGTTTCGCGCGGCTCGGCGGACATCCGGTGGGCGTGGTGGCGAACCAGCCGGCCGTGCTCGCCGGCGTGCTCGACATCAGCGCCTCAGGCAAGGCCGCGCGCTTCATCCGGTTCTGCGACTGCTTCAACATGCCGGTGCTCACCTTCGTCGACGTCCCGGGGTTCCTGCCCGGCGTGGGGCAGGAGCATGGCGGCATCATCCGCCACGGCGCGCAGCTGCTCTACGCCTACTGCGAGGCCACGGTGTCCAAGCTCACCGTGATCACTCGCAAGGCCTACGGTGGCGCCTATGACGTGATGAGCTCCAAACACATCCGCGGGGACGTGAATCTCGCATGGCCCACGGCCGAGATCGCCGTCATGGGCGCCAAGGGCGCGGTGGAAATTCTGTTCAAGGACGAGATCGCCGGCGCTGCCGATCCGGCGGCGGCGCTCGCCAGCTTCACCGACGACTACACCGCCAAGTTCGCCACCCCGTACGCCGCCGCGAGCCGCGGCTACGTCGACGACGTGATCGATCCGCGCGACACCCGGCCGCGGCTCATCGACGCCCTCCGTACACTCACCACCAAGCGCGACCGCAACCCGCCCAAGAAGCACGGAAACCTGCCGCTGTGAAGCGCGTCCTGATTGCCAATCGCGGCGAGATCGCCCTCCGCATCATCCGCGCGTGTCACGAGGACGGTCTCGAGGCCGTGGCCGTGTACTCGGCGGCCGACCGCACGAGCCCCTACGTGCGCGCGGCCGATCTCGCCGTCCCGATCGGCCCGCCGCCGGCGACCGAGAGCTATCTCAACATCGACCGGCTGCTTGATGCGGCCGCGCGTGCGGGCGCCGATGCCGTGCATCCGGGCTACGGCTTTCTGGCCGAGCGCGCCGCGTTCGCCGAAGCGGTCGACGCGGCGGGTCTCGTATTCATCGGCCCGCCGGCCGAGGCCATCCGCGCCATGGGCGACAAGACGGCGGCCCGCCGCTGTATGCAGGCGGCCGGCGTGCCCACCGTGCCCGGCGCCATGGCGCCGGTGACGGATGAGGCGGCCGCGCGCACGCTGGCGCACGACCTCGGCTATCCGGTGATGGTGAAGGCGGCGGCTGGCGGCGGTGGCCGTGGGATGCGGGTGGTGCGGGAAGCGTCCGAGCTCGCCGGTGCGCTCGAGGCCGCGAGCTCGGAAGCGGCAAAGGCGTTCGGCGACCCCGCCGTGTACCTGGAGAAGTACGTCGTCGCGCCGCGCCACGTCGAGATCCAGGTGTTGGCCGACGCCGAGCGCACCGTGCATCTGGGGGAGCGCGAGTGCTCGATCCAGCGGAGGCACCAGAAGGTGGTTGAGGAGGCGCCTTCGGTGGCCGTGACCCCCGCGCTGCGCGCGGCCATGGGTGCGGCGGCCGTGGCCGCGGCGCGTGCCGTGAACTATCGCGGCGCCGGTACCTGCGAGTTCCTGCTTGCCTCGGATGGCGCGTTCTACTTCCTGGAAATGAACACCCGCATCCAGGTGGAGCACCCCGTGACCGAGCTCGTGTACGGGGTGGACCTCGTGCGCGAGCAGCTTCGCATTGCGCGCGGGCTCCCGATGCGCGTGCCCCAGGGTCCGCTCGCGCCGCGCGGCTGGGCCATCGAGTGCCGGATCACGAGCGAAGATCCGGCGAACGGCTTTCTGCCGTCCACCGGCCGCATCGCCTATCTCCAGGTGCCGGCGGGCCCGGGCGTGCGCTGGGATGCCGGCGTCGGCATCGGCGACGAAGTCACGCTCTACTACGACTCGCTGCTCGCCAAGCTCATCGTCTGGGCACCAGACCGGGGTGCCGCGCTCTCCCGCATGAGGCGCGCGCTCGATGAATTGGTCGTCGTCGGCATCTCGACCAACCAGATGTTTCTTCGCCGCCTGCTCTCCGACCCCGCGTTCGCGCGGGGCGATATCGACATCCAGCTGCTCGAGCGCCGGCCCGATCTGCTCATGCCCGCCGCCGATGCCGCGCGCGACGTCGAGCTGGCCATCGCCGCTGCACTTGCCGAGGACGCGGTTCGCCACGCGCGGCGCCCCGCGGCGTTGGACGGCGCGTCTGGCCAGAGCGCGTGGACTCGCCAGGCGCGGCTCGATGCGGTCGGATGACTTCGTGACCGCTGCCGGACCTCCGCCGATCAGCTCCTTCACTCGCGAGGGTCGCACCGTGCCTCACCGTACTCACATGCGCAAGCTGTTGACCACGCCCGCCATCATCCTGGGCGCGCTCGCGTTCGGCATGCCGTCGCGTGCGCTCGTAGCCCAGACCGTCGGCGCGCCGCCCGCCGCTCCCGTGCGCGAAGTGGTCGACACCTACTACGGCGTGGCCGTCCACGACCCGTATCGCTGGATGGAAGGCCCCGAGAACCCCGAGCTCGACACCTGGTTGAAAGCACAGGCCGTCTATACCCGCGGTGTGCTCGATCGGATTCCCAGTCGCGCGACGCTGGTCGCGCGCCTGCAACAGTTACTCGATGCGGGCACGATCGTCTATGACGTGCAGCTCGCATCAGGTGAGGTGTTCTACCAGAAGATCGCCAAGGGCGACGAGGTGGCCCGCCTCTATGTGCGCCGCGGCTTTGCCGGTGCCGAGCGCCTGCTCGTCGATCCCGACCGGTTTCGGAGCGGCCAGGCGCACGTCTCGCTGAGCTACTACGCGCCCGCACCCGACGGCCGGCATGTGGCGTTTGGTGTCTCGGCCGGCGGCTCGGAAAAGGCGGTGCTGCGGGTCGTTGAGACCGCCACCGCGCGAGTGTTGCCGGACGAGATCGACCGCGCGCAGTTCGGGTCTCCGAGCTGGCTCGCCGATGGCCGGTCGTTCCTGTTCAACCGGCTCCAGCCGATGGCCCCGGGCGCCGACCGGTCGCAGACGTACCTCAAGAGCCGGGTGTACCGCCACGTCGTCGGCACCTCCGCCGAGCGCGACGTGCCGCTCATCGGGTTCGGGGTCGGCGCAGTGCCGGTGGACAGCCTCGAGGGGCCGTTTGCCGCTTATTCCGCGGGCTCCCCGTGGGTGCTCGGCGTCGTCACCCAGTTCGTCAAGAACGAGGTGACGCTCTACGCCGCTCGCGCGGCTGCGGTGGTGGGAGGCCGGCCCGTGTGGCACAAGCTCGCCGGGTACGACGACGACGCCACCCGCTACGCCGTCCACGGCGACGCGCTCTATTTGTTGACCCACAAGGACGCGCCGCGCTACAAGGTGGTCCGCACCAGCATCGCCCGGCCGGATCTCGCAACGGCGGACGTCGTCGTGCCGGAGTCGGAAGCCGTGATCACCAATCTCGGCGCCGCGCAGGACGGCCTCTACGTGCAGTTGCTCGACGGCGGCCTCGGGCGCCTGGTGCGCGTGCCATGGGGCGGCAAGCCGGAGCCGGTTGCGCTGCCCTTCGACGGCGCCATCGGAGAGTTCATCACCGATCCGCGCGAGCCCGGCGTGCTGGTCAAGCTGACCTCGTGGACCGAGCCGCAGCTCTGGTACCGCTACGACCCGCGGACCCGGCGCTTTACCGATACCCGCATCCGGCCTCGATCGCCGGTGGACTACTCGAACATCGAATCGCACGAGGTGAAGGTCGCCGCCGCCGACGGCACGCTGGTTCCGCTCTCGATCGTACATCGGAAGGGCCTGGAAATGGACGGCTCGCACCCCACGTTGCTCGAGGGGTACGGCTCGTACGGCATCACGCTCGATCCCGGCTTCAATCCGCTGCTCCTCGCGTGGCTCGAGCGAGGCGGCGTGTACGCGGTGGCGCACGTGCGCGGCGGCGGCGAATACGGCGAAGCGTGGCACCAGGCGGGGCAGAAGCTCACCAAGCAGAATACGATCGGCGACTTCATCGCCTGCGCCGAGTATCTGGTCAGCCGGGGCTATACCTCGCCCCGCCACCTCGCCGGACAGGGCGGAAGCGCCGGTGGGATCACGATCGGCGGGGCCATCACCCAGCGGCCCGACCTTTTCGGGGCTGCAATCGACAACGTAGGCGCGTCGGACATGCTGCGCATCGAGCGGGGCGTGAACGGCCCCACCAACATCGCCGAGTTCGGTAGCGTCGCAACCGAGGACGGGTTCAAGGGGCTGCTGGCCATGAGCGCCTATCACCACGTGAAGGACGGCACCTCCTATCCCGCCGTGCTGCTCACCACCGGCATCAACGACCCGCGGGTTCCATCGTGGCAGGTCGCGAAGATGGCGGCTCGCCTCCAGGCGGCAACCGCCGGCCCCAAGCCGATCCTCCTTCGGGTGGACTACGACGCCGGACACGGAATCGGCTCGACCAGAGCGCAGGCCGTGGCCGAGACGGCCGACGAGTACGCCTTTCTCTTCTGGCAGCTCGGCCAGCCGGAGTTCCAGCCGCCCGCGGAGCCGCGGGCATCCGCGCCAGCTTCGCCATGACTGCGCTGCGCGTCCGACGCCTCGCCGCTGGCGGCGACGGCGTCGGCACGCTGGCTGACGGACGCGCCGTGTTCGTGCCCCGCACGGCTCCCGGCGACCTCGTAACGCTGCGCAATGTGCGATTGGCGCGCCGGTTTGCCCGGGCGCGGTTGGACCAGCTCGTCGAACCTTCCCCGGACCGGGCCGAACCTCGCTGCCCCCACTACGTCGTCGATGAATGCGGCGGGTGCCAGCTCCAGCATCTCTCCTACGACGCCCAGCTCGCGGGCCGCCGCGGCTTCGTGGGCGATGCGCTCCGCCGCCTCGGCCGCCTCGACGTGGCGGACCCGCCGATCGAGCCTTCGCCAAGCCAGTTCGGCTATCGCGCCAAGCTGACGCTGCATGCGGCGGCGGACGGCCGTCGGATCGGGCTCCGCCGCTATGGCCGCCCGGACGACCTGTTCGATCTCGCCTGGTGCCACATCACCGATTCCGCATTGATGGAGCTCTGGCAGGCGGTGCGGGCGCGGCGCGATTTGCTGCCGCCACGGCTCGATCGCGTCGTGCTCCGGCTCGACCGGGCCGGCGAGCGCCATCTCGTAGTCGCCGTGCGGGGCAGCGATGGCTGGCCCCGCGCCGGCGAGCTCGCCGGCGAGCTGGCGCGCGCCGGGCAGCCGGCCATGATCTGGTGGCACCCGGAAGGCGGCGCGGCGCGGGTCGTGGCGGGCCGCCGTTTCGAGTCGCCGCACGTCACCGTCTTCGAGCAGGTCCACCCAGCGATGGGCGACCGCGCCCGCGCCTACGCCGTCGCGGCGCTCGGCGACGTGCGCGGCCGCGCGGTGTGGGACCTCTACGCCGGCATCGGCGAAACCACCGCCGCGCTCGCGGCGGCCGGCGGGCGGGTGGAGAGCGTGGAGATCGACCGCCGCGCCGTCGCCCATGCCGAGGCCAGCGGCCCACCGGCGCGGCGGCACGCTGCTGCCGCCGAAGCCACGGTCGACGCCCTCGAGCTTCCTGAGCTCGTCATCACCAATCCGCCGCGCACCGGGATGGACCCGCGCGTCACCGCCGCGATTGCGCGCCACGCTCCCCGGCGCGTAGTGTACGTGTCGTGCGATCCCGCCACGCTCGCTCGCGACGTGGCGCGCCTGGGCCCCGGCTTCGAGCTTCGTTCCGTGCACGCCTTCGATCTCTTTCCCCAAACCGCCCATGTCGAAGCGGTGGCGGTGCTCTCGCGGACATGAGGTACCTGGTCGAGCTGGGCGGCCGCCAAGTCGAGGTCGAGGTCGACGGCGACCGCGTCACCGTGGGCGGCGAGATGTTCGTCGCGACCCTGAGCGCCGTCGCCGGCACCCCGCTTCGTCAACTGCTCATCGGGGACCGGCGCCGGACCCTCGCGGTCGAGCCGGTCGCGCGCGGTCGCTGGCGTCTCGGCGCCGACGGCGAAAGCCTCGAGGTCGAAGTGACCGACGAGCGCGCCCGGCACCTGCGCGCCCTCACCGGCGCGACTCGGCAGGCGCGCGGCGGCGTGCTCAAGGCGCCGATGCCGGGCCTCGTCGTCCGGGTGCGCGTCGAGCCGGGCCAGGAAGTGCCCGCCGGTGGTGGGGTGCTGGTGCTCGAAGCCATGAAGATGGAGAACGAGCTCCGTGCCGCCGCGGCCGGTGTGGTGCGGGCCATCCACGTGAAGCCCGGGCAGACCGTCGAAAAGGGCCAGGTACTGGCCGAGTTCGACTGAGGCTGGCCGGATCGGTGCGGTGATGTCCCTCGAGTCGACCAGACGGTCCATCGAGGACGCAGCGCGCAGGGCGAGCTCCGCCGTGAACCGGGTCGCCCAGCTCGGCTTCGCCGCCAAGGGACTCGTCGCCATCATGATCGGCGCGCTTGCTCTCCGGCTCGCGCTCGGGAGCGGCGGCGGCGACCTCGCCGGTCCGGGCGACGCACTCCGGGAATTCTTCTCTCAGCCGTTCGGCTGGTTCATCTTGGCGGTGATCGCCCTCGGGCTGTGGGCGCACGCCCTCTGGAAATTGGCCCAGGCGCTGCTCGATCCGGAGCGGAAGGGCACGAGTCTCACTGCCCTCGCCGAGCGCATCGCCTTTTTCGTCACCGCGCTCGGATACGCGGCGCTGGGCATCGCGGCGGTGCAGCTCCTCTTCGGTTATCGAGTCGCCGGAACGACGAGCCCCCAGGAGCTCGCGGCCCTCCTGCTCACGCCGCACGTGGGCCGATGGGCCACGGGGCTTGTCGGCGTGATCATCGTTGTCTCGGGAGTACTTCAGATCCGGTTCGGCCTCACCGCCGGCTTTCGGCACGTCCTGCGGCTGGATGAAATGGGGGCCACCGCCCGCACCGCCGTGGCGCTCATCGGTGGTGCCGGCTACCTGGCGCTCGGCGTAATCTCCCTGATCATCGGGTATTTCCTTATCCGCGTGGCACTGCTCTACGACCCGACTCAGGCCCGCGGCTGGGGCCAGGCCCTCGGGTTTCTCGCCGACCTGCGGTACGGTCGTTGGGCCCTCGGGGTGGTGGCCGCCGGCCTCATCTGCTACGGCCTCTATTTCATTTTCCTCATCCTCTACCGCGTCGAGATCTATTGACGCGGCTTGACCCGCTCCGCCGGCTCGCGCTATCTTTCGGGTCTGTTTCGCTTTGCAATTGACCTTGTTATGGCATTGACGACACCGGGGTTCGCGCTACCGATGAAAACCTTCACGGCCACGCCCGCCGACATCGAGCACGATTGGCATCTGGTCGACGCCGAGGGCATTCCGCTCGGCCGGTTGGCGAGCGTGGTGGCGCAGCTCATCCGGGGCAAGCACAAGCCGACCTACACGCCGCATATGGACGGCGGCGACTTCGTCGTGGTGGTGAATGCATCCAAGGTCCGGCTCACCGGACGGAAGGCCAGCAACAAGGTGTACTTCCGCCACACCGGATACATGGGGCACGAGCGGTTCACCGAGGCGCGGGACCTCCTCGCCAAGCATCCGGATCGAGTCATCGAGAAGGCCGTCTTCGGCATGCTGCCCAAGACCTCGCTCGCCCGGCAAAAGCTCCGGGGCAAGCTCAAGGTATATCCCGGCGCCGATCATCCGCACACCGCCCAGCAACCGAAGGCGTATCCCATTCGCAGCTCCAAGGTGACCGCATGACCGCAACGCCCGCGTTTCGGTGGCAGGCAGTGGGCAGGCGCAAGACCAGCGTCGCCCGCGTATATCTCACGCCCGGCACGGGCAAGTGGGACATCAATGGCCGGACCCTGGGAGACTATTTCCCGCGGTCGTCACTGGTGCAGCACATCCAGTTGCCGTTCACGGCGACCGACACGCTCGGCGCCTTCGACGTGCGGGCGCACGTGGATGGCGGCGGCCAGTCGGGGCAGGCGGGCGCCCTGCGCCTTGCGGTGGCGCGGGCCCTGGTCTCGGCCGACGGGCAGCATCGGACCAAGTTGCGCAGCGGCGGATTTCTCACCCGCGATCCACGGGCCGTCGAGCGCAAGAAGCCGGGCCGTCCCGGCGCACGCAAGCGCTTCCAGTTCTCGAAGCGCTAAACCAGCGGGCGCGCGGAGCGCGCCCCACTACGCACATCGCCGGATCCGCGCTCGGGGTGCCCCGTGGGGTCGAGCCCGGAGACGAAGGCGGTGGACGAACAACCCTTACGAGGAAGGAACAGCATCGTCGCATGGCACAGCCGCAACTGCAGGACCTGCTCGAGGCGGGCGTCCACTTCGGCCACCAGACGCGCCGCTGGAACCCGAAGATGCGCCGGTTCATCTTCGCCGAACGGTCCGGCATCTACATCATCGATCTCCAGAAAACGCTGCGGCAGATTCACGCCGCCCAGGAGCTGCTCCGGAGCATCGTGCTCAAGGGCGAGGGGGTCCTCTTCGTCTGCACCAAGAAGCAGCTCAAGGCCATCGTGCAGATCGAGGCGCAGCGCTGCGGGGCGTTCTACGTGACCGAGCGGTGGCTCGGCGGCACGCTCACGAACTTCCAGACGATGAAGAAGCAGATCCGGCGGCTGCGGGAGCTGGAGCAGGGCGCGGCCGACGGTGACTTCGAGAACTACACCAAGAAGGAAAAGCTGCTCTTCGAGCGCGAGCGCGAGAAGCTGGCCCGCAATCTCGAAGGCATCAAGCAGATGGGCCGGCTGCCCGGGGCGCTCTTCATCGTCGACGCCAAGAAAGAGAAGATCGCCATCGCCGAGGCAAACAAGCTCGGCATCCCGGTCGTGGCCATCGTGGACACCAACGCCGACCCCGACGTGATTACCGTGCCGATTCCCGGCAACGACGACGCCATCCGGTCGGTCTCGCTCATCACCGCCGCGCTGGCCGACGTCATCTCCGAGGCGCGGGCGCAGATGCCGATCCGAGAGGCGTCCGAGGACCTCGAGGCGGAAACCTACAGCACCGACGCGGGGAGCGAAGGCGATGCCGATGCGGAGCGCCGGCGCCGGCGCCCCCGTCGCAAGCGGCGGCCCAAGCCCGAGGCCATTGCCGCGCGGCTCAAGACAGACATGGGCGGTGTCGCCGAGACCCCCGCGCCGGCCGGGGCCGGCGACGCGGGCGTGTAACATTCCGGCCGGACCGCCGCACGTGCCGCCGCTCCTGGTCCGCGCGGGCCGCGAGCGGCGGTCTTACTATTCACCACCGGGTGCCGCGAATCATCGTCGCGGACCCCGGCATCACCGAGGATCGAGCGAGCACTGACGGCCATGGCAAGCGTGACGATTTCCCCCAAGCAAGTGAGTGAGCTTCGCGCGCGCACCAGCGCGGGCATGATGGACTGCAAGCGGGCCCTGGAGGAGGCCGGCGGCGACATGGACCGCGCGGCCGAGCTCCTCCGCGCGCGGGGCATCGCCAAGGCCGAGAAGCGGGCCGGGCGGAGCGCCGCGCAGGGCATCGTGGTGAGTTACATCCATCACAACCAGCAGGTGGGCGTCCTGCTCGAGCTCGACTGCGAAACCGATTTCGTCGCCCGGACGGACGCGTTCCAGCAGCTCGCGCGCGATCTCGCGCTCCACATCGCCTCGGCCGACCCGATCGCGGTGACCGCGGACGACATTCCGGCGGAGCTCATCGATCGGGAGCGGCGGATCGCGGAGGAACAGGTCGCCGCCGAGGGCAAGCCCGAGCAGATCCGGCCCAAGATCGTCGAGGGCAAGGTGAAGAAGTTCATCGCCGAGCGCACCCTCGTCGAGCAGCCCTACGTGAAGGACGACAGCCGCACCGTCGGCCAGCTCATCAAGGAAGCTTCGGGCACGCTGGGCGAAGCCGTGCAGGTGCGGCGGTTCGCGCGATTCCGCATCGGGGACGTTTGATGGCCCTCGCCTACTCCCGTGCGCTGCTCAAGCTCTCAGGCGAAGCGCTGGGCGGTGAACGGGGCGTGGGCATCGACTACCGTGTCGTGGAGGCATTTGCCCAGGAGATCAAGGCGGTGCATGCCCTCGGCGTGAAGCTCTGTCTCGTGGTGGGCGGCGGCAACATCGTCCGGGGCGCTGCCGCCAGCCGCGAGGGGCTCGACCGCGTGACCGGCGATTACATGGGCATGCTCGCCACCGTGATCAACGCGCTTGCGTTTCAGGACGTGCTCGAGAAGATCGGCGTCGATACCCGGGTCATGACGGCCATCAGGATGGAATCCGTGGCCGAGCCGTACATTCGCCGCCGCGCCATTCGCCACCTGGAGAAGGGGCGTCTCGTGATCTTCGCGGCGGGCACCGGGAATCCGTTCTTCTCGACCGATACGGCCGGCGTGCTGCGCGCGCTCGAGGTCGAGGCGGAGGTCATCCTCAAGGCGACGAACGTGGACGGGATCTACACCGCGGACCCCAGGCGCGACCCAGCGGCCACGCTCATCCCCGAGCTCACCTATCAGGACGCAATCGTCAACAACTACGCCGTGATGGACGGCAATGCGTTCGGGCTCTGCAAGGCCAACCAGCTTCCGATCGTCGTGTTCAACATCAACCAGCCCCGCGCCATCGCCCGGGTGCTTCAGGGCGAGCGGGTCGGGACCATCGTCCGATGAGCACCATTCAGGAGTTGACGAAGCACGCCCGCGAGGCGATGCACAAGGCGGTCGAGAGCACCAAGCGCGAGTTCTCCACCATCCGGAGCGGCAAAGCCAGCACGTCGTTGCTCGACCTCGTGCGGGTCGAGGCGTACGGCACGCCGACCCCGCTCAACCAGATCGGCCTCGTCTCGGCCCCCGAGCCGCGGTTGCTCACGGTCCAGCCGTTCGACAAGTCGCTCGCACCCGCCATCGAGAAGGCCCTCCGCGAGTCCGACCTCGGGCTCAATCCGTCCACTCAAGGCAACCTGATCCGCATTCCGCTGCCGCCGCTGTCGCAGGAGCGGCGCAAGGAGCTGGTCAAGGTGGTGCACAAGCTGGCGGAGGAGGGGCGGATTGCAGTGCGACACGCGCGCACCGACGCGATCATGCGGCTCAAGAAGCTCGAGCACACGTCGGAGGACGACAAGACCCGGGCCGAGAAAGAGGTCCAGAAGGCTCACGACGAGCATGTGAAGCAGATCGACCAGCTGATCCACGCCAAAGAAGCGGAGATCATGGAGGTCTGAACGGATGGACCGCAATCTGGCGCAGCGGATCGGGTTCGCGGCGGCCGCCATCCCGCTCGCGTTGTTCGTCGTGTGGTACGGCGGATGGGTGCTGGTGGCGTTGGTGATGGCGACGAGCGTGCTGGGCACGCGTGAGCTCTACGGGCTCGCGCGGTCCGGCGGCACGGCCGCGCTCGCCGGCGTCGGGCTGCTCGGTGCGGCAGCGGTGCCGCCCCTCGTTTATCTCGTGCTCGGAACACCCGACGGCATCGTTGCGCGCGCGTGGCCCTATGCGGCGGCGGTCTGGCTCATCGCGACCATGGTCGTGGCGCTCGCCCGCCGCAGCCCGGGCGAGCGGCCACTCGACGCGGTGGCCGTCACTGTGTTCGGCGCCGGCTACGCGGGTGCGCTCCCGGCGTTCCTGCTGGCCTTGCGGCACGAGCACCACGGCCTTCGCTCATGGGCCGGCACCTGGTTGGTCTTCTTTCCGCTCGTGGTCACCTGGATCGTCGATACGGCGGCGATGGCCGGCGGTCGGGCGTTCGGCGGCGCCAAGCTTGCGCCCAGGATCAGCCCCGGCAAGACCCGCGCGGGGGCGATTGCCGGCGTGGTCGGTGGGCTTGCGGTCGCGGTGGTGTTCGCCCTCGCCGTGTTTCCCGCCGTCGGGGTCGCGGCTGGTCTCTTCGTGCTTCTCCTCATCGCATTCGTGCTTTCGATCGTAGGTCAGGTGGGCGACCTGGCCGAATCGCTCTTCAAGCGCGGTGCGGGGGTGAAGGACTCGAGCGGCCTCATTCCCGGCCACGGGGGCGTGCTCGATCGGCTCGACTCGCTCTACTTCGTGATTCCCGTTGCCGCGCTGCTCTACCGCGCGTTCGGGGTGGGCTGATGGGCGGCGGAATGGACGAGGGCGTTTCCACGAACGGCGTGCGCGGCGTGCGCGGCGTCGCGGTGCTCGGGTCCACCGGCTCGATCGGGCGGAGCGCGCTCGCCGTGCTCAGCCGGCAGCGCGCGCACTTCCGCGTGGTGGCGCTCACCGGCGGACGGAACGCGGAGGCACTCGAGGCGCAGCTGGAGGAGTGGCGACCGGCCTTCGCGGGTCTCGCGCAGCGGCAAGGCCACGCGCGGCTCCCGTCGGGGCCGTCGGTGCTGGTCGATGCCGCATTGCATCCCGAAGTCGATGTGGTGGTGAACGCCGTGGTGGGCGTGACGGGGCTCGACGCCACGCTCGCGGCGCTCCGCGCCGGCAAGCGGGTCGCGCTCGCCAACAAGGAGACGCTCGTCATGGCGGGCGATCTCGTGACCGCGGCGGCCCGCCAGGGCGGCGGTGAGCTGGTGCCGATCGACTCGGAGCACAGCGCGGTGCTCCAGTGCATCGCCGGCTCGGATCGGGGTGTCGCCCGGCTCATTCTCACCGGCTCCGGCGGACCGTTCCGCGACTGGGCGCCCGAGCGCGTGGCGCGCGCCACGGTGCCCGAGGCGCTCAACCACCCGACCTGGCGCATGGGGCGGAAGATCACGGTGGACAGTGCCACGCTCGCCAACAAGGCGCTCGAGGTGATCGAGGCCCACCATCTTTTCGGGCTCGGGTACGACGCGCTGGACGTCGTGATACACCCGCAGAGCATCGTGCACGCCTTCGCCGAGTTTTGCGACGGCAGCATCATCGCGCAGCTCGCGTTTCCCTCGATGGAGCTGCCGATCCTGTACGCCCTCACGCATCCGGCGCGGCTGCCCGACGGGGGCGTACGGCGATTCGATCCGGTGGCAGCCGGTCCGCTCACCTTCGAGCCCGTGCGCAGCGACGTGTTCCGCGCCTTCCATTGCGGCGTCGCGGCGGGGCGCGCGGGGGGCACGGCGCCGGCGGTATTCAACGCCGCCAACGAGGTGGCGGTGGCCGGCTTCCTCGACGGCTGCCTGCCGTTCGGCCGGATCAGCGACGTAATCGAGGCCGTGCTCGGCGCACATGCGCCGGCGCCGGCGGCCGACCTTGATGCGCTGCGGAGCGCCGATCGGTGGGCAAGGGCGCGGGCCCGCCAACTCGTGAGGAAGACGTGAACGTCGTCATCAGTATTCTCGCCCTGGCCGTCGTGTTGGGCGTGCTGGTGTTCGTGCACGAGGCGGGGCACTTCGTGGCCGCCAAGTGGGCCGGGATCTACGTGCACCGCTTCTCCCTCGGGCTCGGCGCGCCCATCCGGGCGCTCACCTTTCGGCGCGGCGAAACCGAATACTCCATCTCCTGGCTGCCGCTTGGGGGCTACGTGAAGATGGCGAGCCGGGAGGAGGATGCGGCGAGCGCCATGCTGGAGGGCGGGGCGGGCCTCGCCCCGGTGCCGCCGGACCGCGTGTTCGAGGCGAAGCCGGTGTGGAAGCGCATGGTCGTCATCCTGGCGGGCGTCGCGATGAACATGGTCTTCGCCTGGGTGCTCTATACAGCCGTCGCCGCCGCGTACGGGCGCCCGGTCCTTCCCACGACGCGCGTGGGATACATCGTGCCCGAGCTTGCCACGGACCAGGCGGCACCGCTCGCTCAACTGGAGCCCGGCGATCGGATCGTCGCGGTGAGCGGTGACTCGGTGCACACGTGGGAGGACGTGGTCGAGAAAATCCAGGGCACTGATGCGTCGACCGTGCGCATCGCGCTCGCCGACGGGCGGGTGGTGACGCTACCCATCGGCCCCACCGCGGTCGGGGCCCGCATCCGCGCAGCCAGCGCGCTCCTCCCCTACCGGCCGGCGGTCGTAGATTCGGTGGTGAGCGGGCGGCCCGCGGGCGCAGCCGGGGTGCGCCCGGGCGATTCGATCATCGCGATCAACGGTCATTCCGCCGCGCAGATCTACGACGTGTTCGCGATCCTCGATACCAGCCCGGCGCGGCCGGTGACGCTCACGGTCGACCGGAACGGCCGCACCGTCTCGATTCCCATGACCTCGTCGAGCGAGCCGGGCGTGGGACTCGACGGAAAGCCCCGCACCGTAGGGCGGGTCGGCATCGCGTTTCGCGTCGCCGACTCGACCCAGTCGCTCGGCCCGCTCGGCGCCATCCGCGACGGAACCGAACGGACGGTGAGCGCCAGCACGTTCCTCGTGCGCACGGTGCAGGGCCTGCTCACCCGCCGGGTGGCCGCGAGCACGCTCGGCGGCCCGATCCTCATCGCCCAGCAAGCGGGGGAGGTGGCCCGGCTCGGCCTCGATAGCTTCCTCGCGTTCATGGCGCTCATCTCCGTCAATCTCGCGGTGCTCAATCTTCTCCCCGTGCCGGTGCTCGACGGCGGCCAGTTCCTGCTGCTCGTGGCGGAGGGGGTGATGCGCCGGCCGGTACCGCTCCGCATCCGCGAGCGGCTCATCGCGGTGGGACTCGTGCTGGTGGTGCTCCTCATGGGTCTCGCTTTCTCCAACGACATCCGGCGCCTCCTGGGCCTGCTTTGAGGGGTTGGGAAGTCTCGTCCACGGCGGCCTTTACGCTGGGTCGAGGCGCCGTTATGTTTTCGTGCTGACAGAGAAACGGACCTGAAACGAGAAAGTCGCCCGAGGACACCCGCAGCATGCCATTCGACAAGCAGAGCGTGGTCACGAAGTATCGCCAGCACGAGACCGACACGGGGTCGGCTCGGGTGCAGGTGGCGCTGCTCACCGAGCGGATCAACTCGCTCACCGACCATTTCCGCTCGCACCCCAAGGATCACCACGGGCGCCGCGGCCTGCTCTCGATGGTCGGCACACGCCGCCGCCTCCTCCAGTACCTCAAGCGCAGCGATCTCGCCACGTATCGCGCGCTCATCGAGGAA
This sequence comes from Gemmatimonadales bacterium, assembly GCA_036279355.1. Lineage (NCBI taxonomy): Bacteria > Pseudomonadati > Gemmatimonadota > Gemmatimonadia > Gemmatimonadales > Gemmatimonadales bacterium. The sequence continues at coordinate 123,082 of DASUJH010000020.1, read as the reverse complement.
CTGGGTCTCCGGCATTAAGCCACGCGGGTCCACGAGGGCGTCCCGATCGAGCACGTTGGGGCGCCCTCGCCGCATTGGTGTGCTCTGAAACGGAACCCATTGTGACCGTACATCGGATCAACCAGGAATTCGCCGGCCGACCCCTCACGATCGAAACGGGACGCCTGGCCAAACAGGCCGCCGGATCGGCGCTCGTGCAGTTCGGCGAAACGGTCGTCCTCGCCGCCGTGACCGTCTCCCCGAACATCTCCACCCTGCCGTTCTTCCCCCTCACCGTTGAGTACCGCGAAAAGACCTACGCCGCCGGCAAGATCCCCGGCGGGTTCTTGAAGCGGGAGGGCCGCCCCTCCGACAAGGAGATCCTGGCGAGCCGGCTCATCGATCGTGGCATCCGCCCGCTCTTTCCGGAAGGGTTCAAGAACGAGGTCCAGGTTTTCGTGACCGTCCTCTCGGCCGACCAGGCGAACGACGCCGACATCCTCGGCGCCGTGGCCGCCTCGGTGGCGCTCAGCGTCTCGACCGTACCCTGGAACGGACCGCTCGCCGCCGTGCGCGTGGGGCGGGTGGACGGCAACTGGATTCTCAACCCCACTTTTCAGCAGCTCGAAGCGTCGAGCATCGACCTCGTGGTGAGCGGGTCGGCCGACGCCATCTACATGGTCGAGGGCGGGGCGCTGGAGATTTCCGAGGCCGAGATGCTCGAGGCGCTCAAGGTGGCGCAGCGAGGCATCCGCGACCTCATCGCGCTGGAGCAGCGTGTGATCGGCGCGGCCCCCGTGACCAAGCTCGCGTGGACCAAGCCGGAGCCTGATCCGGCGCTCCTCGCGCGGGTGCGTACGCTGGCCGAAGCGCCCATGGCTCGCGCCATCAACGCACGGGACAAGGCCGCGCGCGCCACGGGCGTCCGCGCGCTGCGCGATGAGGTGGCGCAGAAGCTCGCCGAGGAATTCCCCGAGCAGGCCAGGGATATCGCCGCCGAACTGGACGAGATCGAGTATCGGGTGATGCGGGCGCAGGTGCTCGAGAAGGGTGAGCGGGTGGACGGGCGGGACCTGGACACGATCCGGCCCATCGCGATCGAGGCGGGCGTGCTGCCGCGCACCCACGGCTCCGCGCTGTTCCAGCGGGGCGAGACGCAGGCGCTCGCCTCGGCGACGCTGGGGACCGCGGACGACGAGCAGCGGATCGACAGCATCGACGTGGCAGGCGAGACGACCAAGTCGTTCATGCTGCACTACAATTTCCCGCCGTACTCCACCGGCGAGGTGAAGATGATCCGCGGCACGAGCCGCCGCGAGATCGGCCACGGGGCGCTGGCGGAGCGGGCGCTCCAGCCGCTGCTGCCGCACTACGAGGAGTTTCCTTACACCCTCCGCATCGTCTCGGAAATCCTGGAATCGAACGGCTCTTCGTCGATGGCGACGGTGTGCGCCGGGTCCCTCGCGCTCATGGATGCGGGCGTGCCGGTGCAGGCGCCGTGCGCCGGCGTGGCCATGGGGCTGGTGAAGGAGGGCGACAAGGTCGCCGTCCTCACCGACATCCTCGGCTCCGAGGACGCGCTGGGCGATATGGACTTCAAGGTGGCGGGCACTACCCGCGGCATTACCTCGATCCAGATGGACATCAAGATCGCGGGCCTCACGCTCGAGATCATGAAGGAGGCGCTGGAGCGGGCGCGGAAGGGCCGGCTGCACATTCTGAAGGAAATGGAAAAGGCGCTGCCGCGCCCGCGGGCCGAGCTCTCGCCGTACGCCCCGCGCATCATCACGATGCAGATCAAGCCGGACAAGATCGGCGACGTGATCGGCCCCAAGGGCAAGACGATCCGCGGCATCCAGGACGCCACCGGTGCGAAGATCAGCGTGGACGACAGCGGGCTCATCACCATCTCCGCGGTGGGCGGCGAGGCCGGGCAGAAGGCGCGCGATATGGTCGCGGCCATCGTCACCGAGCCCGAGGTCGGGCGGATCTACGAGGGGCCCGTCAAGAGCACGACACCATTCGGTGCGTTCGTTGAGATCCTCCCGGGCGTGGAGGGCCTGCTGCACATCAGCGAGCTGCAGCACGGCCGCACCGAGAAGACCGAGGACGTGGTGAAGAAGGGCGACGTGGTCCAGGTCAAGCTGCTCGAGGTGGACGAGCGCGGCCGGATGAAGCTCTCGCGGAAGGCGTTGCTGCCGAGGGAGTAGCCTGCCTGCATGGAAACGGTTCAACTGGACGAGGGCCTGCGCCGCACCACGGCACCCAACGGGCTCGTCGTTCTCACCGAGGCGCTGCCGGGGGTGCGGTCGGCGGCGCTCGGGATCTACGTGCGCACGGCGAGCGCGCACGAGGCCCGCGGGCAGATGGGGCTCTCCCATCTGCTCGAGCACATGGTCTTCAAGGGCACCGAGCGGCGCTCGGCCAAGCAGCTGGCGCTCGAACTCGAGGTGCGGGGCGGCGGTCTCGACGCCTATACCGGCCGCGACTACACGAGCTACCAGGCCCACGTGCTCGACGCGGATCTGCCGCTCGCGGTCGAAATCCTCACCGATCTCGTCCGCCGGCCGCTGCTCGATCCGAAGGACCTGGGGCCCGAGCGGAACGTCATCCTCGAAGAGATCAACGGCGTGCTCGATACACCGGACGATCTCGTCTTCGAGGTGCACGCCGAAACGCTCTGGCCGGACCACCCGTACGGCTACTCCATTCTCGGCACCCCCGAAACGGTCGGCGCGCTCGACGCGGAGGACGTCCGGCGGCTGCACCGCGCCGGCTACTATCCGGGCAATTGCGTGATCGCGGCCGCCGGCAACGTGAATCATGACCAGCTCCTCACCGTCCTCGAGCGCGAGGGCTGGTTCGAGGGCGCCACGCGCGAGCCGGCCCGCCCGGCGGTGGCCGGTGCCCCGGCGGTGCGCGGCGCCGATCGTGCGGAAGTCCGCGACACGGCGCAGAGCCACATCGTCTTCGGCACCGATACCTTTCCCCTGCGCGACCCGCGCCGCTTTGCCCTCGCCATCCTGGTAAACGCCTTCGGCGGGGGGATGTCGAGCCGTCTCTTCCAGCGCGTGCGCGAGGAGCTGGGCCTCGCCTACGCGGTCTTCGCGTTCAAGCAGTTCTACCAGAGCGCGGGGCAGCTCGGCGTATACGTCGGCACCCAACCCGCCACGGCCGCGCGCGCCGTCGAGGCAATCCGGGCCGAATTCGGCCGGCTGGCGTGTGAGGGCCTTCCGGCGGCCGAGCTCGCCGACGGCAAGCAGCAGCTCAAGGGCCAGATCATGCTCTCCCTCGAGAGCCCGGCGAGCCGGATGGGCCGCCTTGCCGGGTTCACGCTTCACGGCGACCGCTATCGCCCGCTGGACGAGATGCTGGCCGAAATCGACGCGGTGACGCCGGCGAGCGTAGCCGAAGTGGCCGCCGAGTTTTTTGCCCCCGAGCGCCAGAGCATCGTGCGCCTCGGCCCGGACGGAATCGTGTGATCGCACCGACACCCTAGACGTCGTCGAGGCGCCATGCTCATCGGAGTCCCCAGGGAAATCAAGACCAATGAGAACCGGGTCGCGCTCGTGCCGGCCGGCACGGAGGCGCTGGTGGCCGCGGGCCATACCGTCGTCGTCGAGCGCGGCGCCGGTGTGGGGAGCGGCTTCGTGGACGAGGCCTACGCGGCGGCCGGCGCGCAGCTCGCTCCGGATGCGGCCGAGGTGTGGGGCCGCGCCGAGCTCATCATGAAGGTGAAGGAGCCGATCGAGCCGGAGTGGCCGCGCATGCGGCCCGGCCAGGTGCTCTACACCTACTTCCACTTCGCGGCCGACGAACGGCTCACCCGCGCGGTAATCCAGTCCTGCGCGATCGCGGTGGCGTACGAGACGGTGCAGCTCCCGCGGGGGGAGCTGCCGCTGCTCACCCCGATGTCCGAGGTCGCCGGCCGCATGGCGGTGCAGGCGGGCGCCAAGTATCTCGAGAAGATTTACGGCGGCCGCGGCATTCTCCTGGGCGGCGTGCCGGGCGTGGCGCCGGCGGAGGTAATGATCCTGGGCGGCGGCACCGTCGGCATCAACGCGGCCAAGATGGCCGCTGGCCTCGGCGCCCACGTGACGATCCTCGACGTGTCGCTCGACCGGTTGCGCTACCTCGACGACGTGCTCCCCGCCAACTGCGACACCTGGTACTCCAATCGCCACAGTGTGCTCGATGTGGCCGCGCGGGCGGATCTCGTGATCGGTGCCGTGCTGCTGCCGGGGGCGCGGGCGCCGCATCTCGTTCGGCGGGACGACCTCAAGTTGATGCAGCCGGGCGCCGTGATCGTCGATGTCGCCGTGGACCAGGGCGGCTGCGTCGAGAGCATCCATCCCACGACGCACGAGAATCCGACGTACTTCGTGGACGGGATCCTGCACTACGGCGTGGCCAACATGCCGGGCGGCGTGCCGCGCACGTCGACGCTGGCGCTCACCAACGCGACGTTGCCCTACGCGCTCAAGCTCGCCCGCCATGGCTGGCGTGCCGCGTGCCGCGCGGACTCGGCGCTCCGCAAGGGTCTCAATGTGGTCGAGGGAAAGGTCGTGTATCCAGGTGTGGCTGAGGCGTTCAAGTTGCCGCTGCTGGAGGTCGAGAGCGTGCTCTGACTGGGTGGTAAGGGAGGCGGTAAGCCTGCCTTGCTCCCTTCCACTACCGTCTCCCTCGCCCTCCCACTTACCTTCCCGCCCATGTGGCTCATGGCCATTCGATGAAGCTCCCGTCGCTTAACCTGGGTTCCTGGCTTCCCGCGAATGAAATCGCGGTGGACCTGGGCACGGCGAACACCCTCGTCTACGTCAAGGGCGAGGGCATCGTGCTGAACGAGCCTTCCGTCGTTGCGATCGAGAAGAGCACCGGCAAGATCAAGGGCATCGGGCTCGAGGCCAAGCGGATGCTCGGCCGCACGCCCGACGGCATCCTCGCGGTGCGGCCGCTCAAGGACGGCGTCATCGCGGATTTCGACGTCACCGAGAAGATGCTGCGGTATTTCCTCAAGACGATCATCGACAAGCACGTCTTCCGCGTAAAGCCGAAGGTGATCATCTGCGTGCCGTCGGGGATCACCGAGGTCGAGCGGCGCGCCGTGCGCGATTCGGCCCAGACGGCCGGCGCCAAGCAGGTCCTCATGGTGGCCGAACCGATGGCGGCCGCCATCGGGGTCGGGCTGCCGGTCGAGACGCCCACCGGCAACATGGTGATCGACATCGGCGGCGGCACGACGGAGATCGCGGTCATCGCGCTCTCCGGCATCGTGTCTGACACGTCGATCCGCACCGGCGGTGATGAATTGGATCAGGCCATCGTGCAGTTCATGCGAAAGAACTACAACCTCCTGGTGGGCGAGCCCACCGCCGAGGCGATTAAGATCAAGATCGGGTCGGCGGCGCCGGTGGGCGACGAGCGCGAGATGGAGGTGAAGGGCCGCGATCTGGTCTCCGGCATTCCGAAGACAGTCCGCGTGCACTCGAGCGAGATCCGCGAAGCGGTGCAGGAGCCGATCCAGCAGGTGGTGGACGCGGTGCGGCGCGCGCTCGAGATCACCCCGCCCGAGCTGGCCAGCGACATCGTCGACCGCGGCATCGTGATGACCGGGGGCGGCGCCCTGATCCGCGGGCTCGACATCCTGCTCTCGCAGGAGACGGGGCTGCCGATCCACGTCGACGAAGACCCGCTCACCTGCGTCGTGCGCGGGACCGGCCGGATCCTCGACGACTACGAGAAGTATCGCAGCGTGCTATCCGCCTGAGGATGCTCCCCGCGTCCGACCGCACCGTCAGCCGGCGGGACACCGCGCTCTTCGCCCTCTGCCTCGTCCTCTCCCTCACCGCGCTGTTCGCGCCCCCCCGGCTGACCGGCGCGGTAGCCACGGGTCTCCGGCAGAGCATCCTGTGGCCGTTTGTGTGGCTGGAGGAGCGTGCGGAGGAGGGCCGCACGAGTCGCGCGCGGCTCGACGCCGTCACCGTCGAGCGTGATTCTGCGGCCATGGCGGCGCAGGTGCTGCCGTCGCTGCTCGCCGAGAACGAGCGCCTCCGGCGCCTCCTCGGCCTCGGGCACCGCCTCCACACGCGGTACGTCGCGGCCGAAGTGCTGCACCAGGCGCAGGCCACCGACGGCCGCACGCTGCTCCTGAGCGTAGGGCGCGCATCGGGCGTCGAGCCGTTCGATCCCGTGGTTGCGCCGCAAGGGCTCATCGGCGTCATCTCGAGCGTGGGCCGGAGCACGAGCGTCGCGATGACCTGGGCGCACCCCGATTTCCGGGTGAGCGCGTTCACGCCCACGGCCAATGCCTTCGGGCTCGTTGCCGCGGCGCCTGGCGGAACGGCGAGCGATGCGACGCTGGAATTCCGCGGCGTCCCTTACCGCGACTCGATCCCCGCCGGCACCGTCGTTCTCTCGTCCGGGCTCGGCGGCGTTTACCCCAAGGGGATTCCGATCGGCACCGTGGAGCGCATCGAGCGCGAACAGGTCGGTTGGGAGCGAGTGTATACGATGCGAGCCGCGGCCATCCCGGGCGCGGCGGCGCACGTGCTGGTGCTCCTGGCGCCCCGCGACGCCTCGGTCGCCGATGCCTTTCCGCTCGACTCGCTCGGCGCCGTGAGCCTGCCGGCCGACTCCGCGCCGAATACCGCCCCGGCGCACCCGCGCCTGACCGCCTCGGCTTCGTCCCCGCCGGCAGCCGCGCCCGCGCGATGAGCACTCGTGCCGGCCGGGCCCAGCTTGCGCTGGTCATCGCGACCCTCGTGCTGCTGCATTTCTACGTCCGGCCCCGCATCTTCGACCCGCGCCTCGGCCCCGACTTCCTGCTCTTTGCGCTCGTCGTGTTCGCCATGCGGAGCGGGCCCGGCGCGGCCGCGGTCGCGGGCTTCATGGTCGGGCTCGTGGCCGACGCAATGACGCCGGCGCGTTTCGGCGCGTCGGCGCTCGCGCACACGGTCGTCGGCTACGCTGCCGCCTGGGGCCGCGCGGTCTTCTTTCTCGACAACCTGCTCGTCACCGCCGGCTTCGTGGCCGTGGGCGTCTGGCTGCGCGATTTCATCGTGCTGGTGGCGAGCGGGGCCGATGCGCGCCAGCTCCTGATCGGCCTCGGCGTCTACAGCCCGCTCCGCGGCATCATCACCGCCGCGGCCGGCGCCCTCGTGCTGTTCTGCTTCCGCCAATGGTTCGCCGTGCGGCTCGACGCCTGACGTGCACGGATTCGACTCGTATCGCGTGGGCGAACGCGCCCGGGTGGCCCGGTGGATCGTCACCGGCGCCTTTGCCGTGCTGCTCGGCGCTTTCTTCAACGCCCAGATCATCCAGCACGAGAAGTTTCAGCTCAAGGCCGAGACCAATCGGCTGCGCCCGATTCCCCTCCCGCCACCGCGCGGGGCGATCTACGACCGCGACGGCCGAATCATCGCGGAGAATGTGCCCGGCTACTCGGTCAAGCTCCTCGCGCCCTCGCGCGCGGGGCTCCAGGGCGTGCTCGAGCGCATCGCGCGGCTCGTGCCGCTCGACAGCGCCGACGCGGCCGATGTGCTGCGCCGGTATGCCGCCGCGCGCTACCAGCCGGTGCTCGTGTTCGGCGACGCGAGCTTTGCGACCATCTCCCGCCTGGAGGAGCACCGCGCCGCGCTCCCCGGGCTCGTGATCCAATCCGAGCCCAAGCGCCTCTACCCGGCGGGACGGGCGGTGGCGCAGCTCGTGGGCTACGTCGGGGAGGTGACCGCCGCCGATCTCGACAAGGACCGCTACCCGGGCGCCGACCTCGGATCGATCGTCGGCAAGGCCGGCCTGGAGCTCGCCTACGATGACACCCTGCGCGGCAGCGACGGCGTCCGCTACGTCGAGGTGAACGCCCGTGGCCGGCTCGTGCGCGAGCAGGCCAGCACCGCCTCGCTCGAGCCCACGCCCGGGTATCCGATCCACACGACCGTCGACCTCGACCTTCAGACGTTCATCGATAGCATCTGGCCGCCGGACGTGCGCGGCGGGATGGTGGCTCTCTCGACCAAGGGCGAAGTGCTGGCGCTCTACTCGGCGCCATCCTATGACCCCAATGCGTTTGTCGGAGGGATCTCGTCCGCACTCTGGCGCGCGCTCAACAGCGATCCCGCGCGGCCCCTCCTCAATCGCGTGGTCCAGACCCGCTATCCGCCAGCATCGCCGTTCAAGCTCGCCATCGCGGCCATGGCGCTCCGGCGCGGCATCATCGGGCTCGACACCCACATGCCCGTGCCGTGCCGCGGTGGCCTGCGCATCGGCAACCGGGTGTTCCGCTGCTGGAAGCGGGAAGGCCACGGCTCGCTCGACCTCATCGGTGCCGTCGCGGCGAGCTGCGACGTCTACTTCTATCAGCTCGGACTCAAGCTCGGCCTCGACGCGATCATCGATGACGGCGTGCTGATGGGGTTCCGCGCCAAGAGCGGCATCGATCTGCGCAACGAGGTAGCGCCGATTTATCCCGCCACCACCGCCTACTTCGATCGGCTCTACGGGCCCCGGCACTGGAGCCCTGCGGCGACCACGCTCAACTTCTCGATCGGCCAGGGCGAGAACACCCAGACGCTGATCAACATGGTGCAGTTCTACGACGCGCTCGCGGGCGCGGGCAAGGAGGTGACGCCCTACATCGTCCGGCCACCGGAGGATGCCAAACCGCACTCCCTCGGTCTCACGGACGCCCAGCTCGACGGGCTCAGGCAGGCGTTGATTGCCGTCGTGCAGTCGGGCACGGCGCGCGCGAGCCGGCAGGCCGATCTGGCCGTGGCCGGCAAGACCGGCACGGCGCAGAACCCGCACGGCGAGGACCACGGCTGGTTCATCGGCTTCGCGCCGGCCGATCATCCGCAGGTTGTGGTGGGCGGCATCATGGAGTTCGCCAAGCACGGCACCGTCGTCGCACCGTACGTCGTCCGCGTGCTGCGCCGCTATCTCCTCGGCCCCGAGGCGCCGGCTGCGGCACGGCTCAGGATGAAGGTGGTGGCGCCGGAGGACACCGCCCCGCGCACGCTCGAGCTCGATCCGGATTCGGCGGCCGCACAGGCCGCTGCTGAATCGCTTCGCGCGGCCGAGCCGCCACGGCCGCCCGAGCCGTCCCCGCTTCCCCCGCCATGAGACTCGCCGCGGTGGATCGGCCGCTCGCGGCCGAAAGCCTCGGGCTCATGCTGTACGGTCTCCTGGTCCTCTACTCGGCCGGGCAGACCGACGTGCCCACAGCGGGGGCGGGCGTGTGGCAGCGCCAGTTCGTGTGGTTTGGCATCGGGCTCCTCGTCGCGTGGGGCACCTTCCGGATCTCGCCCCGATTGATCGAGTGGCTCACGCCGGCGATCTACGGCACCAGCCTCGCGCTGCTCCTGATCGTGCTGGCGGTGGGCACCGGCGCCGGCACGGCGGCCGGCACGCATTCCTGGCTCACGGTCGGCGGCCGCCAGATCGGCCAGCCGGCCGAGCTTGCCAAGCTGGCCACGGTGCTGATGCTCGCCCGCTATCTCTCGAGCCGGCGCGAGCCCCCGCGCTCGCTCCGCGATCTCGCCGGGCCCGCCATTATCGTCGGCGTGCCGTTCCTCCTCGTGATGAAGCAGCCCGACCTGGGCAGCGCCCTCGTCTTCATCGGCATTTTCTTCAGCATGCTCTACTGGGCGGGCGTGCGCTTCCGCCTGCTGTTCCTGATCGCGTCGCCCGGCATGAGCCTGCTGCTCGCGTTCAGCAACGTGACGTGGGCGTTCTGGATGATCGGGTTTACGGCACTGCTCTTCGCGTGGCGGCCGTACGTGTGGGATGGCCTCACGTTCTGGTTCCTGAGTGCCGTCATGGGCGGCGTGGCGCTGCCGCTCTGGCATCGACTCAAACCTTACCAGCAGGACAGGCTGCTCACCTTTCTCAATCCGGAGGTGGACCCGCAGCGCGCCGGTTATCACGCCCTGCAATCGAAGGTCGCGATCGGATCGGGCGGCTGGTTCGGGACCGGCTACACCGAGGGCCCGCAGAAGCGGCTCGCATTTCTTCCGGAGCAGCACACCGATTTCGTCTTTTCGGTGGTGGGCGAGGAGCTCGGGTTCGTGGGCGTGGCCGTAGCGCTCGCGCTCTTTGCGGCACTCCTGCTCACCCTGGTTCGCATCGCCCGCCGCGCCACGGACCCCTTCAGCAGCCTCGCGGTGTTCGGGATTTTCGGGCTGCTCTTCTCGCACGTCTTCGAAAACGTCGGCATGACGGTCAGTATCATGCCGATCACCGGCATTCCGCTGCCGTTTTTCTCGTATGGCGGCTCGTTCTTTGTGATCTGTTGCATCTGCCTCGGTCTCGCGTTCCGGGTCGCATGGGATGCCAGGCTGGCCGGCTATGCTGATGCTACACAATGACTTAGCACCGTGGCTCTGGCGTGAACCCGTCAGTGATGGCAAATTAGTTGCCTGTCTCGGATCCGGCGCCCCTCTAACCTCCGACCCCAATCACCACTATGGCCGTGATGGCATGGTTCAAGAAGGAGCGGAAGCCGCGGACATCCCAGCGCAATCGCCTTGAGATCCCGGCGGATGCCTGGGAAAAATGCGACAGCTGTGGCCACGTTGATATCCGGGAGAAGTTCGAGAAGGCGCTCAGCGTCTGCCCCGAGTGCGGGCGGCACCGCCGCTTCACCGCGGAGGAATACATCGAGCTGCTGACCGACGGCGGCACGTGGCGCGAGCTGTATGGCAGCCTCCGATCGGCCGACCCGCTCAACTTCGAGCACTACGTCGAGCGACTCACCGCCGCCCGCAAGAAGGCGGGCCCGGGCGACGCGATTTTCACCGGCACAGCACGCCTCGAGGGCACGCCCTTCAATCTCGGGGTGATGAACTTCGGGTTCATGGGCGGCTCCATGGGCTCCGTCGTCGGCGAGAAGATCACCCGTCTCGCCCGCCGCTCCCTGGAAAAGAAGATTCCGCTCGTCATTGTCTCCACCTCCGGCGGCGCCCGGATGCAGGAGGGCGTCGTCTCGCTCATGCAGATGGCGAAGACGTCGGCGGCGCTGGCGCAACTCGCGCGGGCCCGGATTCCCTACATCTCCGTGTTGACGGACCCGACCACCGGCGGCGTGTCCGCTTCCTTCGCCATGCAGGGCGACGTGATCTTGGCGGAGCCGGGTGCCGTGATCGGGTTTGCCGGCCCGCGCGTGATCAAGCAGACCATCGGGCAGGAGTTGCCGGAGGGCTTCCAGACGGCGGAGTTCCTGCTCGAGCATGGCCAGATCGATGACGTGGTGCCGCGGGGTTCCCTCCGCGAGACGATTGCCCGACTTCTCCGGCATATGCAGGGGCAGCGTCCGCCGGTCGAGGAAATCGCCTAGGCACTCGGCGCGCACCAGTCGGACGACGCCCCACCTGAGCGGCCGCCGGGTGGGGCGTCGTGTTACCGTCACTCCGCAGGCGGATCGCTCCATGACGCTCGGGTATTCCGGCGCGCTCGAATTTCTTTTCCCCCGGACGACGACGATCAAGTTCGGGCTCGCCACGACGCGCGCGCTGCTGGCCTCGGTCGGCAATCCGCACGAGGTGATGCCGCTGGTGCACATCGGCGGCACCAATGGAAAGGGGAGCGTCTGCACGCTCGTGGCGGCGGCGCTCGCGGCGGCGGGATGGCGCGTCGGCCTCTACACCTCGCCGCATCTCGTGTCCTTCCGGGAGCGCGTCCGGGTTGACGGCGCGCCCATCAGCGAGGATGCCGTCGCGATGTGGACCGGCCAGCTCGAGCCGCTCATTCGGCGCCGCGGCGCCACCTTTTTCGAGGCAACGACCGCGATCGCCATGGCCGACTTCGCCGCGCGGGGCGCCGAGATCGGCGTGGTCGAAGTCGGTCTTGGGGGGCGCCTCGACAGCACCAACGTGATCCGGCCGCTGGTGAGCGCCGTGACCAAGATCGAGCTGGACCACATGAAGTACCTCGGCGACACGCTCGAGCGGATCGCCGCGGAAAAGGCGGGCATCGCGAAGCCGGGCGCGCCGTTCGTGATCGGCGAGACGCGGCCGCACCTGGTCGATGCGCTCCGGCGCGAGGCGAAGTGCCACGTCGCCGCGCTCGACCGCCGGGCGCGCCCGGACATCCGTGTCGTCCCGGCCGGCTATGAATGGGATGGTCCGCTCGCGCTTGCGGGGGCCCACCAGCGGCGCAACGCGGGCGTGGCGCACGGCATTCTCATGGCGCTCCCGGCGCCGTACAGGCCGGCACCCGACGCGCTCGCCGCCGGGTTCGCGCGCGCGCGAGTGCCGGGGCGGCTCGACCGGCGTGGCCGCTGGCTGTTCGACGTGGCGCATAACCCCGACGGTATCCGCGCGCTCGTCGCGGCCCTCCGCGAGCTGCGGCCACCACGCCCGCTGCACGCGCTGATCTCGATCCTGGGCGATAAGGCGTGGCCGGAAATGCTCGTGCTCCTCGACAGCGTCATCGACCGCGGCGTGCTCACGATGGCGCCGACTGCCGCCGGCCGCGGCTGGAACCTCGAGTGGTTGCGCGAGTGGCTGCGCGACGAATCGCGCCCGCCGGCGCGCGCGTCGTGGAGCCTGGTGCCCGAGTTCCGCGAGGCGATCGAGGCGGCGGAGGCGGGTGCCGGCACGGTGCTCGTCACCGGCTCCTTTCACACGGTGGGCGACGTCATGCATGCGCTCGGCATGTGCACGCTCGACCGCGACGGGCTATGATCGCCGTTTGCCGTTCACCGGTCCCCCCTTATTGTTCCGCCCATGAAACTCCAGGGCCTGCCGGGTTTCCGCGATTTCTACCCTGACGAGCTCGCGCTTCGCACCCATATCTTCGACGCTTGGCGCGGGGTGGCGGCGCGGTACGGTTTCGAGGAGTACGACGGGCCGCCGCTCGAACCGCTCGAGCTCTACACGGCCAAGAGCGGCGCGGAGATCGTGGGGCAGCTCTACGAGTTCGAGGACAAGGGGGGGCGCCGTGTCTCGCTCCGGCCTGAGATGACGCCGACGCTTGCCCGCATGGTGGCCGCACGCGCCAACGGGATGCGAAAGCCGATCCGCTGGTACGCGATCCCGCAGCTCTTTCGCTACGAGCGCCAGCAGCGTGGCCGACTCCGCGAGCATTTCCAGTTGAACTGCGATCTGATCGGCGAGGCAAGTCCGCTCGCCGACGCGGAGATCGTGGCGCTCGCGCTCGACATCATGCGCGCGCTCGGCCTCACCGCGCGCGACGTGCGCGTTCGCCTCTCCGACCGGCGGCCGCTGGCGGCGCTGCTCCTCGCGGCGGGTGTGCCCGAGGCACGACTCTCCGAGGCATACCAGGCCATTGACAAGGTCGAGCGGATGCCGCGCGAGGCGCTCGCGGTGCAGCTCGCGACAGCCGGGCTCACCACGGCGGCCATCGACGCCGTGTTTCGCGTCGCCGGGCTGCGGGGGTTGCCCGCAGTCACCGCGGAGTTCGGCCGGCTGGGCGAAGATGGCGCCTCGCATCCGGAGCTGGCGCCGCTCCGCCGGACCGTCGACGCGCTCGAGGCAATGGGGCTGGGCGACTTCGTGGAGGTCGACTTTTCGATCGTGCGCGGGCTCGCGTATTACACCGGGACGGTGTTCGAGCTTTTCGACGCCGGCCGCACCCTGCGCGCCATCTGCGGGGGCGGCCGCTACGACGACTTGCTGGGCGCGCTCGGCGGGGTCGAGCTGCCCGCGCTCGGCTTCGGCATGGGTGACGTCGTGCTGGCTGAGCTGTTGCGTGAGCGCGGTCTCGTGCCGGCGCCGGCGGCCGGCATCGACGTGTACGTCGCGGCCGTCACGCCGGACGACATACCCGACGTGCTGGCGCTCGCGCACGAGCTGCGTGACGCGGGACTCGCCGTGGAGTATGCGCTCACGCCCCAGCCGGTGGCGCGCCAGCTCAAGCAGGCGGACGCCCGGCGGGCCCGCGCCGCCGTGATTGTGGGCCCCGACGACCGCGCCCGAGGTGAAGTGCAGCTCAAGGATCTCGCCGCGCGGTCGCAGCGGGCGGTGGCCCGCGAGGCGGTGGTCGCCGAGCTCGCGGCAGGGTCGTCCGCCATCCACCGTTCACCCGCCGCCGCACGTCATGGCTGATTCCAAGGCACTCACGCCGCGCGCGGTCGACTTCAGCGCCTGGTACAATGAGTTGATCATGCGCGCCGAGCTGGCCGACTACAGCCCGGTCCGCGGCTGCATGGTGATCCGGCCGAACGGCTACGCGATCTGGGAGCAGATGCAGGGCGCGCTCGACGCGATGTTCAAGGAAACGGGGCACCAGAACGCGTACTTCCCGCTCTTCATTCCGCAGAGCTTTCTCTCGCGCGAAGCGGAGCACGTCGAGGGGTTCGCGCCGGAAACCGCCGTGGTGACGCACGGCGGCGGCAAGGAGCTGGAGGAGCCGCTCGTGGTGCGGCCCACGTCGGAGACCATCATCTACTCGATGTATGCCAAGTGGATCCAGAGCTACCGCGACCTGCCGCTGCTCATCAATCAGTGGGCGAACGTGGTCCGGTGGGAGCTCCGCACCCGGCTGTTTCTGCGCACCACCGAGTTTCTCTGGCAGGAGGGGCACACCGCGCACGCCACCGATGAGGATGCCGAAGCGGAGACGCTCCGGATGCTCGGCGTCTATCGCCGGTTCATGGAAGAGTGGATGGCGATGCCGGTGGTGACCGGCCGCAAGACCGACAGCGAGCGCTTTGCCGGCGCCGTGCGGACGTACAGTTGCGAGGCGCTGATGCAGGACAACCGCGCCCTGCAGGCCGGCACGAGCCACAATCTGGGTCAGAACTTCGCCCGCGCCTTCGAGGTCACCTACCAGACGGCGAGCGGCGACGTCGACTTCGTCTGGAACACTTCGTGGGGCGTGTCGACCCGGCTGGTCGGCGCGCTCATCATGAGCCACGGCGACGACACGGGCCTGGTCTGCCCACCACGCCTCGCGCAGTTCCAGGTGGTGATCGTGCCCATCCACCGCACCGACGAGGAGCGCGCCGCGGTAATGGAAACGTCTGAGCGCGTGCGCGGCGCGCTGCACGCGGCGGCCATCCGGGTGCATCTCGACGCGCGCGAAGGGATGAAGCCGGGCGCCAAGTACTACGAATGGGAAGCGCGCGGTGTGCCGCTCCGGCTCGAGGTGGGCCCGCGCGACGTCGCGGCCGGCACCGTGCTGCTCGCCCGGCGCACCGGCGGCAAGAAGGAGCCGCTGGCGATTGACGGTCTCGCCGACCGGCTGCACGCCGAAATGGACCGCATGCAGCGCGACATGCTCGCCGCGGCACGCCGCCGCCAGGAGGCCCACACCATCCGGGGCGCCACCAAGGAACAGTTCCTCGCGTTCATGGAAGGGCCCGGCGGCTTCGCCTACGGCGGCTTCTGCGGGAGCGCGGATTGCGAAGCCGAGGTCAAGGAGCAGACCAAGGCGACGGTGCGGGTGCTGCCTGACGCGGAGTTTCGTTCCGCCGAGGCGCCGGCCACCTGCATGTGGTGCGGACGGCCGAGCGTAGCGGAGGCGCTGTGGGCGAAGGCGTACTGACGGAGCCCGGGCTCTTCGCCGATGCGGGTCTTGTCCGCGTCGGGCCGTCGCTCGCCATGGGGGGACTACGGCTCTCCGAGATCGCTGAAACGGTAGGCACGCCGGCGTACGTCTACAACCTGGACGCGGTGCGCGAGCGCTACGCCGCGCTCGATGCGGCACTGTCTGCTGTGCCCCACCGGATTTGCTTCGCGATCAAGTCGAACGGCAACCTCGCGGTGCTGCACGCGCTCGCGCGCGTCGGTGCGGGCGCGGACATCGTCTCGGCCGGCGAGCTGGCGCGCGCGCTCGCGGCCGGGTTTCCCGCAGGGGGCATCGTGTTCAGCGGCGTGGGCAAGCGCGCCGAGGAGCTGCGCGCGGCGGTCCGCGCGGGGGTAGGGCAGATCAACGTCGAGTCGATGTCCGAGGTCGAGCGTCTGGCGGCCGTTGCCGCCGAGGAGCGGCACGACGTCGCCGTCGGGATCCGGGTGAATCCAGACGTCACGGCGGATACCCATCCCTACATCGCGACCGGCCGGAGCGGGCTCAAGTTCGGCATTCCCACCGATCAGGTGGCGGGCGCGGCGCAATTCGCGCTGGCGCACCCACGGCTCGAGCTCACAGCGCTCGCCATGCACCTCGGCAGCCAGATCCGCGAGCCGGCGCCGTTCGTCCGCGGGCTCGAGCGGTTGCTCGCGCTCGTGCGCGACGTGCGTGCGCTCGGTGCCCGTGCGCTCGACACGATCGATCTGGGCGGCGGGTTGGGCGTCCGTTACGCCGACGAGCCGGTGCTCGAGCCCGCGCAATACGCCCGCGCCGTACTGCCGCTGCTCCAAGGGAGCGGGCTCACCGTGGTGGTCGAGCCCGGCCGCTACGTCGTAGGCCCGGCCGGCGTGCTGCTCGCCGAAGTCGTCGATCGCAAGCATTCGGCCGGTCGGGATTTCGTGGTGCTCGACGCGGGCATGAACGACCTCATCCGGCCAAGTCTCTATCAGGCGCACCACGAGATCGTGGAGCTGGAGGCGGCGGGGCGCCCACCGCACAGAGTGGATGTAGTGGGCCCGGTCTGCGAGACGGGCGACTTTCTCGCGGTCGATCGTACGCTTCCCGCGCTCGCGACCGGAGAGCGGGTGGCGGTGCTCGGTGCTGGCGCATACGGCTTCGTGATGGCCTCGAACTACAACGCTCGGCCGCGGCCGCCCGAAGTCGTCATTGACGGGGGTCGCTGGTGGGTTGCGCGGCCCCGCGAGACGATCGCCGATCTCGCGCGCGGCGAGAGGGCCACACCATGACCGCCGCGCCGCGGCCGCGCGGCGGCATTCTCATCATCGATTTCGGCAGCCAGTACACCCAGCTCATCGCGCGCCGGGTGCGTGAGGCGCACGTGTATTGCGAGATCCACCCGCCCACGCGCACGGTGGACTGGATCCGCGACTGGTGCCCCAAGGGCATCATTCTCTCTGGCGGCCCCGCGTCGGTCTACGGCGAGGACGTCCCCACCGCCGACGCCGCCCTGCTCGAGCTCGCCGTGCCGATCCTCGGTCTCTGTTACGGCATGCAGCTCATGGCCCATCTTTCGGGCGGCGTGGTGGTGCCGGCGGAGCGGCGGGAATACGGCCGCGCCATCGTACGGGTCGAAGGCGGGCGGCTCTTTCGCGGGTTCGCGGTCGAGGAGGAGACGCCGGTGTGGATGAGTCATGGCGATCACGTCGATGCGCCGCCTCCGGGCTACACAGTCACCGCGTCGAGCGAGAATTGCCTCATCGCCGGGATCGAGCACCTGAGCCGTCCGCTCTTCGGCGTGCAATTCCATCCCGAAGTCGCCCATACGCCGCGCGGCGGCGAGGTGCTGGACACGTTCCTGTTCGACATCTGTGGCTGTACGCCCGACTGGACCCCCGGCCACTTCGTCGAAACGGAGGTCGAGCGCATCCGGCAGCTGGTGCGGCCCGGCGAGCGCGTCATCTGCGGGCTCTCGGGCGGCGTGGATTCGTCGGTCGCCGCGGTGCTGGTGCACCGTGCCGTCGGCGAGCGGTTGACATGCATCTTCGTGGATCACGGCCTGCTCCGGCTGCACGAGCGCGAGCAGGTCGAGAGCACTTTCCGGCGCCACCTGGGCATCGATCTCCGCGTGGTCGACGCCGCTGACGCGTTTCTGTCGCGCCTCGCGGGTGTCACCGATCCGGAGGAGAAGCGGCGCCGGATCGGGCACACGTTCATCGAGGTGTTCGAACGCGAAGCACGGCAGGTGGGCCCGGATGTGAAATATCTCGTCCAGGGCACGCTCTACCCCGACGTCATCGAGTCGCTCTCGCCGCGGGGCGGCCCATCGGTCACGATCAAGACGCACCACAACGTGGGTGGCCTGCCCGAGCGGCTGCCGTTCACCCTGCTCGAACCGCTGCGCGAATTGTTCAAGGACGAGGTGCGCCGGGTGGGGCGCGAGCTGGGCCTGCCGGAGGAAATGGTCGGGCGGCATCCGTTTCCGGGCCCCGGGCTCGCCATCCGCATCCTGGGCGAGGTCACGGCCGAGAGCCTCGACGTGCTTCGGCGCGCGGACCACATCTACATCGAGGAAATCCGCGCAGCGGGACTCTACGACGAGATCTGGCAGGCGTTCGCTGTGCTCCTCCCGATCCGGTCCGTCGGTGTGCAGGGCGACTTCCGCACCTACGACCAGGCGGTGGCGCTCCGCGCCGTCACCAGCCGCGACGGCATGACGGCGGACTGGTTCCCGTTCCCGCCCGATGTGCTGGCGCGCGCATCGAATCGGATCGCCAACGAGGTCGCCGGTGTGAATCGGGTCGTCTACGACGTGAGCTCGAAACCGCCCGCCACGATCGAGTGGGAGTGACGCGATGCCCGATGGCCTGACGCGTCTGGTCCGCGCGATCCTCCCGAAGGCGACGCCCTCGGAGATCGCGGATGCGGCCGCGCGACTCGCGGCGCTGGTCGAGTCCGGCGCAAGCTGGGTGGGCGACACGGCGGAGCAGACAGTGCGCAAGGTGGACGAGGTGCTGAGCCGGGAATCCACCGGCCAGCCTCCGCCGGTGCCGCTCTCGCGCGAGCAGGAGGACCGGCTGTGGGCTGAGGTGACCAGGGCGTTGGCGCCGCGCGAGCGCGAAATCGAACACCGGGCCCACGCCCTCCGCGACACGCCCGATGCATCCGGGCCGGTCGTGGCCCTCACGCGCGACGTCGACTGGCTGCTCGGCGAGCTGCACGCCGCGTGGGGTCGCGAGGTGGCGCTCCGGCAGCAGCGCGCCGCGCTGGAGCGCGCGGCGGCCGAGCGAGCTAGTGAGTCGCCGCCTTGAGGCGCCCGGCGTAGTGCTGCCGGAGCTTGGCGACTTTCGGCGCGATCACCGCCTGGCAGTACATCCGCTCCGGATTCTGGTCGTAGTAACTCTGGTGATAGCCCTCGGCCGGATAGAAGGTGCCGGCCGGCACGATCTCGGTCACGATCGGGGCGGGGAAGGCATGCTGCCGCTCGAGCTCGGCCACGACCTCGCGGGCTGTCGCCGCCTGCTCCGGTGAGTGGACGAAGATGGCCGAGCGGTACTGCGTGCCCACATCCGCGCCTTGCCGATCGAGCGTTGTCGGGTCGTGAAAGGCGAAGAAGACCTCGAGGATTTCGCGGTAGCCGATCACGTCGGGATCGAAGGTGACCTGCACCGCTTCGGCATGCCCCGTGTTGCCGCCGCAAACCTGTTCGTAAGTGGGGTTGGGCGTCCGCCCGCCGATGTAGCCGGAGACGACGCGCTCGACACCCTCGAGCCGCTCGAACACCGCCTCAACACACCAGAAGCATCCACCTGCGAGCGTCGCCACCTCGTGCCGCGCCTCCGCCATTCCTAGACTCCCTTCTGGTCGAGCAGCGCGAGGAAGTCCTCGGGCCGCGTAAGCCCCGCGAGGCGCTCGGGCACGCCGGGTTCCTTCACGAACCGGGCGATCTGCCCGAGCACCGGCAGATACTCGGCACCGCCTTGGCTGGGCGGCGCCACGATCAGAAAGAAGTGATATACCGGTTGCCCGTCGAGTGCATCGTACTCCACGCCCTCGGGACGGCGCCCGTAGGCCAGCCGCAGTCGGCCGATCGCGAGCGAGCGAGAGTGCGGAATGGCGATGCCGTGCCCGACCCCGGTCGAGCCCAGACTCTCGCGGCGTTGGAGCACGCGCAACAGTTCAGCGGCATCGTCGTCGTCGAGATGCAGCAGCCCCACCAGCTCGGCAAGCACCGCATCGGGTGTCGCACCCCGGAGCGCGAGTCGTACCGATCCATCGGTGAAATAGTCGCCGAGACGCATGGCGCACGAACCTACCCGCGCGCAGGGCGCACTGTCAAACGAGTTGCCCGGCTTCACACGGGCAAGTATGTTCACGCCATGCAGTTGCCCTACGCTCCCGGCGTCGCGTTCCCCCTCCTCCTCGCTCCGATGGCCGGGGTGTCGGAGGCGCCGTTCCGCCAGCTCTGCCGGCGGATGGGCGCCGACGTGGTGCTGTCCGAATTTCTGTCGTCAGAGGCCATCCGCCGCCGCATCCGGACCACGCTCGAGGGCGCGGAGTTCGAGCCATGTGAGCGCCCGATCGGCATTCAGATTTATGGCGCCGATCCGGATGCCATGGCGGAGGCTGCGGGGCTCGTGACCGAGCACTATGGGCCCGAGTTCATCGACATCAACTTCGGCTGCCCGGTGAAGAAAGTCGTCAAGCGGAACGGCGGCTCGGGGTGCCTGCGCGATCTTGGTCTCGTCGCGCGCATTATCCGCGCGGTGATCGATGCGACGCACCTTCCGGTCACGGTGAAGACGCGGAGCGGCTGGAGCGACGAGCTGCGCGATCCGGTGGGCATCGCTCTGCGGATGCAGGACGCCGGCGCCCGTGCGTTCACGCTCCATGCACGTACCCGCACCCAGATGTTTTCGGGGTCGGCCAACTGGGACGAGATCGCGCGCGTCGTGGAAGCGCTCGACATCCCGGTCATCGGCAACGGGGACATCCAGACCCCGGAGGACATCGTGCGCATGCGGGACCACACGGGGTGTGCCGGCGTGATGGTGGGGCGCGCGTCATTCGGCAATCCCTGGCTCTTTCGCGATGCGCGCGCGCTGCTTGACGATCGTCCCAAGCCGCCGGCTCCCTCCGCCGCCGAGCGGTTCCGCGTGGCGCTAGACCATGCGCGCCTTGCGATCCGCCTGCAGGGGGACACCCGGCGCACCGTCGTCGAGTTTCGCAAGCACCTCGGCTGGTACACTCGGGGCCTCCATGGCGCGAGCGAATTGCGCCAGCGCTTGTTCCAGGTCGAGTCCATCGCGCAAGCCGAGGCGATCTTCCTCGGCTACCTCGAGCCGATCGCCAAGGTGGCGTGACCGCCGCCGAGCTCGAATCGCTGCTTGCCGAGGTCGCCGCTGGCCGACTCGCCCCGGCGGCAGCCGTCACCCGGCTCAGCCGCCTTCCGTTCGAGGATCTCGACTTCGCCAAGGTCGACCACCACCGCTCACTCCGGCAGGGGCAGCCGGAGGTGGTCTTCTGCGCGGGGAAGACCGTCGGGCAGGTGACGGCCATCTGCGATCGGCTGGCCGCGGCGGACGGCGCCTTTCTCGGCACTCGCGCCAACGCGCCGATGGCGGCCGCGCTGGCCGAGCGCCATCCGCGGCTCCAGTGGAACGCACTGGGCCGCACCGTGTACCTGCCTCCCGAGCCGCGGCCCCTTGCGCGCACGGGCACCGTGCTTGTCGTCTCGGCGGGCACGAGCGATCTCCCGGTAGCGGAGGAGGCCGCCGTCACGGTCGATGCGTTCGGCTACGGGGTGGCGCGCTTGCCGGACGTAGGCGTCGCCGGGCTGCACCGGCTCCTTGCCGCGAGCGATCAGCTCCGCGCGGCCGACGTCATCCTCGTGGCGGCGGGAATGGAAGGCGCGCTGCCGAGCGTGGTGGGAGGGCTCGTCGCCGCGCCCGTCATCGCGGTGCCGACGAGCATCGGGTACGGCGCTTCGTTCGGCGGCCTCGCCGCACTGCTCGCGATGCTCAATTCATGCGCGGCCGGAATCACCGTGGTAAACATCGACAACGGATTCGGCGCGGCCGCGGCCGCGTGCCGGATCCTGCGGGGCTGATCGTGCTTCCGGCGGGAACGGCGGCTGCCGCGGCTGTCGGGGGTATCGCCGGCATCGGCATCGGATGGGTGGCGGCGATGCGGCTGGCGCGGGCTTCCGGGCCGTCCCGAAATAATGAACCGCGCACCGGCCGCGGGCGTGCGGTGGTCAAGAGAGGCGGGGTCGCTCCATACTTCCTCCCCGACCCTGCGCTTGGTTGGCTGCTCAGAGCGAGCGGCGGGCTCGGCGTGTGGATCAGCGAGCTGCCGCCGGGAGAGGAAGGGCCGCGCGCCGAGCGGGTGGTGGACGCGGAGCACCTCTCGGTGGCGCAGATTACGGGCGTGGACCGCCGCCTCGAGCGGGCCCGCGACAGCGACGAGGGCGGGAGCGAGCCGATGGATGGTGGCACGCTGGTGTTCCGGACCGCCGGCGGTGTGGCGGCCGGCGTGCTCCTGCCTGGCACGCCCGACGCGGCTTCAATCGCGCGTGTGGGCCACGATCTCGACGGGCTCGTCACGGGGCTCCGACGGCGCCCGGACGCGGTGGCGGCGGCGCAGGCGCAGGGCGATGAGGCAGCGTTCGAATCGGCGGCAAGCGTGGGTCTGAGGCTCGCCTATCAGCTCGAGCGCTCGCTCGGGGCCGAGGTGGTCGTGGTCGCGCGAGAGGTTGGGGGCGTCCGGGTGGCGGGGGTATCGGGACGGGGCGACGGCCGGCTGGCCGACACCGTACTCCCGCCGGACAGCGCACTCGCGCGGGTCGCCACCGGAGCAGCCGGCCAACATATCGTGAGTGACGACCCGCTCGGCGATGTGGTACCGGATCGCCGCGAACGGCAGGGGGCGATGCTGCTGGTGCCGATACCGGCCGGCGCGGAGACCGTGGGTGCGGTCGCCATCCACATCCCGACCGGGGCCGAACCAAGTGGTGCGGCGCGCGCCGAGCTGATCGAGGCGCTGGCGCAGGCGGGCCCCAGGCTCGCCGCCGCGTTCGCGGAAGACCGGAGCCGCAACGCGGCCGTGCTTGATCCGCTCACGGGACTCCTCAATCGTCGCGGACTGGACGCGCTCCTCTGCCGCGGCGACGGGGAGGCGGGCACAACCGGCGCGCTCATCTTTGTGGACCTCGACCGCTTCCGCGTGCTGAACGATGCGCTCGGTTCGCTGGCTGGTGACGCCGTGCTGCTGCACCTGGCGCGCATTCTCCGGGAGCAGGTGCGCGGGTCGGACTCCCCGGCGCGCATCGGCGGCGAGGAGTTCGCGGTCTGGCTGCCTGACGCCTCGCTCGAGCTAGCCCTCCGCGTCGCCGAGCGGATCCGGATCAAGCTCGGCACCACCCCATGGGACTGGAAGGGCCGCCACTGGCCGCTCAGCGCCTCGTTCGGGGTCGCGGCGTGCCCCGAGACGGGCCGGAGCGTCGAGCAATTGGGCGCTCAGGCGGCAGGCGCGCTCGAGGCGGCCAAGCGCAGCGGGAGAAACCGCGTCGAGGCCGCGGCGCGGGCCGTCTGAGCCGCCCCGACCACATGGCCTGTTATATTAAGGGCGACCCGGGGGCGACTGGCTTCGACGGGTTCGATGAAGGAATCGTAGCGTGCCCAGGTCCAGATCCCTGGTGAAACCGTCTGGAACGTTTCAACTGCCAACTCAGAACTGGCACTGGCTGCGTAAGCTGAGCTAACGCTCGCTTCTCGCACCTTCGGCGGATGGAGCTCGTCCGGAGCGCCTCCGCCGAATCGCAAAGCCGGACTGGCTCGCCGCGAGACCTCGCCGCGTCGAGCGAGTTGGGCAAGAGGTTGATCTCCGGGCAGGCCGGCTCGGCGCCGGTCCGGAGAAAAGGGAAGAAGTCGGGCCTACGCACGTAGACGCGGTTCTGGAGCCTTACTCGGACGAGGGTTCGATTCCCTCCGCCTCCATCGGGAGCGGGGTGCCGGCAACGGTATCCCGCTTTTTCTTGCCCAGCTGCTCGGGCCGGGTCCAAAGGCTATCCAAGCTGTCCAACGTTTGTCGAGTCTATGCGGTAAGCTAGTACGTCAGGACACATTAGGCGCTTCTTGATGAGGTGACTTATGAGGTCAGGACAGGAGGTGTTCGGACTGCCGCCCACGAGCGTCGACGAGCTGCGGATCCAGTTCCCGGCGCTGAGCCGCTCGCACGTCGGCAAGGCGGTTGCCTACTTCGACGGGCCCGGCGGCACGCAGGTCCCCGAGCGCGTGGTCGCCGCGATGGCCGACTACCTCGTGAACCACAACGCGAATACGCACTGGTCCTACCCCACAAGCCAGGAGACCGACGCGGCGCTCACCGAGGCCCGAGCCGCGCTGGCGGACTTCGTCGGGGGACGGCCGGACGAGATCGCGTTTGGCGCGAACATGACCACGCTCACATTCCACCTCGCTCGCACCCTCGCCGCGCGCTGGGGCCCGGGCGACGAGGTGGTCGTGACCGAGCTGGACCACCATGCCAACGTGGCGCCCTGGCGCCGCCTCGCGGGCGAGCGCGGCATCACCGTCCGGTCGGTTCCGCTGGATCCGGAAACGGGTCAGCTCGTGCCGGGCGCCTTGGAACGACTCCTCGGACCCCGCACGCGGCTCGTGGCGATTGGCGGTGCATCGAACGCGCTTGGAACGGTGAACGACATCGCGGCGGCCGCTCGGCTCGCGCGCGACGTTGGTGCGCTCACCTTCATGGATGCCGTGCACTACGCCCCGCACGTCCTGCTCGACGTGGCCGCGCTGGGTGTGGACCTGCTCGCATGCTCGGCGTACAAGTTCTACGGTCCGCACGTCGGCGTGCTCTGGGGGCGGCGGGCAGTCCTCGAGAGCCTGGATCCTCCGAAACTCGATCCCGCGCCGGCCGAGCCGCCGGAGCACCTCGAGACCGGCACGCAGAATCACGAGGGAATCGTGGGTGCCGCGGCTGCGGTGGAGTTTCTCGCGTCAGTTGCGGGTGAGGACGGAGCGCGCCGCGACCGGCTGGCTGCGGCATTTGCTGCGCTCCACGGGCGGGGTCAGCACCTGATCGAGCGGCTCTGGGAAGGGCTGGGCGGCATTCGCGGTGTGCGCCGCTTGGGGCCACCGCCGACCGAGCCCAGGACGCCCACCATCTCGTTCGCAGTGGCGGGGCATCGGTCCGAGGCGGTTGCGCGGACCCTTGCGGCGCGGGGCGTGTTCGTGTCCCACGGCGACTTCTACGCGCCGACCGTTGTCGAGCGGTACGGCTACGGAACCGACGGCGTCGTGCGCGCCGGGTGCGCCTGCTACACCACGCCGGATGAGATCGATCGGCTGCTCGACGGCATCGAGAGCGTGGCCCGGCGCTGACGCACGGTCACTTGGCCGGCGCGAGGGGAATGCGCACCCGGGTCTGCTGCCACTCCAGCAGCAGCGCGCGGGCATCGCCGCTCCCGGGGTCGGGACGGATCGTGAACGTCTCGACCGGAGTCGATGTCTTTTCCGCGGGCACGCGCGCCCGGCCCACCTCCTGTGCCCGCACCTTGTCGGTGTAGTTCGACTCTTCGCCCCACTGCGTGATCGAGCGATTCACGATCACCTCCCACTCCGCGGGCCCCGGTACCGTGTAGAGCGAATACGCCCCCGCGGGTACCGCGAGGCCTGCGATCACGATCGGGGAGGTCGCGTGCACCATCGTCGGCTCGTTGGCGCCGGTGCGCCAGAGCTTGCCAAAGGGAACGGCGTCGCCACCGATCATCGTGCGGCCTCGGAGCGAGGGTCGGCCATAGCACACCTTCACGACGTGCCCGCCCACCGGGAACGATACCGAATCGAGCGGACTCTGCCGGGTGGCGAGCGGCAGATTCTTCGTATTCATCGTGATGCAGGCCGGAGCGGGGGCGGGAGCCGGCCCTGCGAGCGTGAACGCGGTCACGAACTGCAGGAGCAGCAACATATCAATCATCCTCCGGGTGGGCGGACGTGAGCGCGGCATGTGCCCGACGCGCGAGCGCGAGCGCCTCATCAGGCGCGGGCGCGATGCAGTTGAGGTGACCCATTTTGCGCCCGGGCCGCGGCGTGGTCTTACCGTAGAGATGGAGCTTTACACCCGGCAGCGCCAGCGCTGCGTCCCAGTGCGGCGGCCCGCAGGACCAGAGGTCGCCGAGGACGTTCACCATGCACACCGGCGTGAGCAGCCCCGGATCGCCGAGCGGAAGCCCCGCGAGCGCGCGTACCTGCTGCTCAAATTGGTCGGTGATACATGCGTCGAGCGTGAAGTGCCCGCTGTTGTGGGGACGCGGCGCGATCTCATTCACGAAAATGCGGCCCCGGTCGGCGACGAACAGCTCGACCCCCAACACGCCGACATAGTCCAGCGCGCGCGCTACGCCCGCGGCCGCGGCCTCGGCCTCGCGGGCGAGCGCGTCCGGCACGCGCGCGGGCACGAGCGTGGTGTCGAGGATCCCGCGGCGGTGGCAGTTCTCCCCCGGCGGGAACGCGCGAATCTCGCCATCGGCGCCGCGTGCCAGCACGACCGAGAGCTCGAGTTCCAGCGTGAGGCGGCGCTCGAGCAGGCATTCGACGCGGCCGAATCGGTCGAACGCCGCGACGGCATCGGCGAGGGTATCGACCGGCGTCTGGCCCTTGCCGTCGTACCCCAATCGGCTCGTCTTGAGGAGCGCCGGCGCGCCGATGGCGGCGAAGGCCGGCTCGACATCCCCGGAACCGCGCAGGGGCACGAACTCAGCCGTCGCGAAGCCGTGCGCCCGGATGAATTCCTTCTCGCTGAGCCGGTGCTGGGTGATTGCGACGGCCGCCGCCGCCGGCCGGACCGGCACGCGCTCGGCGAGCAGGTCGAGTGCGTGAGCCGGCACGTTTTCGAACTCCACGGTGACGGCGGCGCACTGGCGGGCTAGTTCAGCGAGCGCGGCTGGGTCGTCGTACGCGGCCTCGATCTGGCGGTCGGCGACCGCGCCAGCCGGGCTCGCGGGCTGGGGGTCGAGCACGGCGACATGGTACCCCATCTCGCGGGCCCGGATGGTGAACATGCGACCGAGCTGCCCGCCACCCACGACGCCGAGCCAGGCGCCGGGCAGGATCATGGCGGGTCGGGCAGTGTGAGCTGGAGCACGCGTTCGGTTTGCGTCCGCCGAAATGCCGCGAGGCGCCGGGCGAGATCCGGGTCGGAGCCGGCGATCATCGCGACAGCGTAGAGCGCGGCGTTAACCGCGCCGGCGTCGCCGATGGCAAAGGCGGCGACCGGCACGCCGGCCGGCATCTGGACGATCGAAAGGAGGGAGTCGAGCCCTTGCAGGTGGCGGCTCGGGATGGGAACGCCGAGCACCGGAAGCGCCGTCTTGGCGGCGAGCATCCCCGGGAGATGGGCGGCGCCGCCCGCGCCGGCGATGATGCAACGGAGCCCGCGGCCTTCGGCTTCGGTCGCGTACTGGTAGAGCAGATCAGGCGTCCGATGGGCCGAGATGACGCGCCGCTCCTGTTCCACGCTGAAATCGGTGAGCCGCCGCGCGGCGTGCTGCATCACGGCCCAATCGGAGTCGCTCCCCATAACAATTCCTACGACCGGCTGCGCCATGAGGTCCTCGCGGGGGCTCCGGGTGTGGATGGGGTGACGGGGGGAGAATTAAGGCGGCGCGTGGCGGCCGGGCAAGTCACGGATGGGAGGCAATCATGGCGGAACAGCAGATCGGCGAGCAACAGGTCGGTGAGCAGCTCGTGCGCGCGACCCAGGAGCATCGGGTGGTGACGTTCATGTACGACGGGCTCCGGCGCATGGTGGAACCCCACATGGTGGCGCTCCACGGCGCGGGCGAGGCGGTGCTGATGGGCTACCAGACGGCCGGCTTCAGCCGGACAGGCGAGGTGCCTGGGTGGCGGACTTTCATCGTGTCGGAAGTCCAGGATCTCGACGTGCTCGACCGGACCTTTCCAGGGCCGCGGCCGGACTTCAACGCCGCACACCAGGAGCTCACCGAAATCTTCGCGCGAGCGTAGGTGCCGGCAGCGGGCGCGGCGTAGCGAGGCGCCCGCCTAAACGGTGGCCCGGGTTCGGTCCATCGTGCCACGTTCAGCGAGCGCGGACTGCGCGGCGGCGAGCCGGGCGATCGGCACCCGGAACGGCGAGCAGGAGACGTAATTCATGCCGAGGCGATCGCAGAATGCCACCGCCGCCGGGGTGCCGCCGTGCTCGCCACAGACGCCGAGCTTGAGGTCCGGCCGCGACTTGCGGCCGAGCTCGGAGGCGATCTGCATGAGCTTGCCGACCCCGCCCAGATCGAGCTCCTGGAACGGATCGCTCTCGATCACGCCCTCTTCGATGTAGCGGGGCAGGAAGCGGCCCGCGTCGTCGCGCGAAAGCCCCCACGTCGTCTGCGTGAGGTCGTTGGTGCCGAAGGAGAAGAACTGCGCCTCGAGCGCGATCTCGTCGGCCGTGATGGCGGCGCGCGGCAGCTCGATCATGGTGCCGACGAGGTAGGGCACGGTGATCTGGCGCTCCTGAAACACTTCGGCGGCGACGCGGCGGAGGATGATCGCCTGCTTGCGCAGCTCGACCACGGTCGCCGTAAGCGGCACCATGATCTCGGGCATCACGCGGCCTTTGCGGGCGGCGACGGTGCACGCGGCCTCGAACAGGGCCCGCGCCTGCATCTCCGTGATCTCGGGATGCAGAATGCCCAGCCGGCAGCCGCGCAGGCCGAGCATCGGATTCACCTCCTGCATCGCATGCACGATCCGGCGGAGGTCCGCGGCGGATCGTCCGAGGTCGCGGGCAAGCGCTTCGAGCTCGGCGTCTTCTTTGGGGAGGAATTCGTGCAGCGGCGGGTCGAGCAGCCGGACGGTAACCGGATAGCCCTCCATCGCGCGGAAGATCGCCTCGAAGTCGGCGCGCTGCATCGGAAGGAGCTTGTCGAGCGCGCGGCGGCGCCCGGTCTCGTCCTGCGCGAGGATCATCTCGCGCATGGCGATGAGGCGGTCGCCGTCGAAAAACATGTGCTCGGTGCGGCAGAGCCCGATCCCTTCCGCGCCGAAGTCGCGACCGCGGTGTGCGTCGGCCGGGGTGTCCGCGTTGACACGGACGCGGAGCTGGCGCACGTCGTCGGCCCAGGCCATGAGCCGCTTGAACGGCTCGCCCAGCGTGGGCTCGACGAGCCGGGCCTGGCCGCCGAACACCTGACCGGTGCCACCATCGAGGCTGATCCAGTCGCCCTCACGCACCACGCGGCCATCCGCGGTGAACCGGCCCAGCCGCTCGTCCACGTCGATCGTCTGCGCCCCGGCGACGCACGGCTTGCCCATGCCGCGCGCGACGACGGCGGCATGGCTCGTCATGCCGCCACGCGCGGTGAGCACCGCCTTGGCCATGACCATGCCGTGGAAGTCTTCCGGCGAGGTCTCGCGGCGAACGAGGATGACCGGCTGACCGCTCCGGCCCAGCTGCTCCGCGCGGTCGGCGTCGAAAACCACCGTGCCGCAGGCCGCGCCCGGCGACGCCGGGAGCCCGACCGCGAGAAGGTCGAGATGGCTGGCGGGGTCGATCGTCGGGTGCAGCAACTGGTCGAGATCGTTGGGCGGAATGCGCGCCACCGCTTCCTCGCGGGTGATAAGCCCCTCATCCACCATGTCGCACGCGATCCGCACGGCCGCGGCGCCCGAGCGCTGCGCGCGCCGCGTCTGCAGCATGTAGAGATGCCCATGCTCGATGGTGAATTCGAGGTCCTGCACGTCGCGGAAGTGGCGCTCGAGGGTGCGCGCGGTGCGCTCGAGCTCGCGGGCGGCGTGGGGCAGGCACTCGGCCAGCGTGGCGATCGGCTCGGGGGTGCGGGTGCCGGACACGACGTCCTCGCCCTGCGCGTTGAGCAGGTATTCGCCGTAGAGGCGGTGCTCGCCGGTGGAGGGATCGCGGGTGAAAGCGACGCCGGTGCCCGAGTCCTCGCCCAGGTTTCCGAAGACCATGGTGACGACATTGACCGCGGTGCCCATCGAGTCGGCGATCCCGTGGAGCCGGCGGTAATCGATGGCGCGGCGCGTGTTCCAGCTCTCGAAGACCGCGGCGATGGCGCCCCAGAGCTGCGCCAGTGGTTCGTCCGGAAAAGGGTGGCCGGTTTCGGCCCGCACGAGCTCCTTGAACCCCCGGACAAGGCCTTGCAGCGCCGCGACCGGGAGATCGATGTCACGGGCGGCGCCGCAGTCGCGCTTCCGCTCCTCCAGCCTCTGCTCGAACGGAGCGCGGGCCATGTCGAACACGACGCTGGCGTACATCTGCACGAAGCGCCGATAGCTGTCCCACGCAAACGCCGGGTTGCCGCTCAGCGTCGCGAGCCCTTCCACGGTGGCGTCGTTGAGGCCGAGGTTGAGGATCGTCTCCATCATCCCGGGCATGGATACCGGCGCGCCCGAGCGCACCGAGACGAGGAGCGGCTGGGTCGCGCCCCCGAACTGCCGGGCGGTGGCCGCCTCGAGCCGCTGCAGATCGTGTTCGACTTGCGCCCGCAGGCGCCCGGAGAATTGGTGGCTTTCGAGGTAGGTGTGGCAGACGGAGGTGGAGATCGTGAATCCGGGCGGGACTGGAATGCCGAGGTTCGTCATCTCGGCGAGGCCTGCGCCCTTGCCGCCGAGGATGTCCTTCATCGCCGCGGTGCCGTCGGCGCGCCCCTGGCCGAAAAAAAAGACCAGCGGCTGGCTGAACGGCCCGCTCATGCGGGTGTCGCGACGAGCGGTGAGGCGTGCCTCAACTGCACCAGGTCCTCAGGAATCGGCGTGGGATACTGGCCGGAGAAGCAGGCGTGGCAGAAGCCGCCCGCATCGCCGGCTGCACGGAGCATCCCGTCGAGCGAGAGATAGCCGAGCGAATCCACGCCGAGGAACTGGCGAATCTCCTCGACCGAGTGCGTGGCACCGATCAGCTCCTCCCGGGTGGGCGTGTCAATCCCGTAGTGGCATGGCCCGGTGATGGGCGGCGAGGCGAGCCGGAGATGCACCTCCTTCGCGCCCGCCGCGCGGATCATCTGCACGAGACCGCGGCTCGTATTGCCGCGCACCAGGCTGTCGTCCACCACCACGACGCGCTTGCCCTGAATCACGTCGCGCACCGGATTGAACTTGATGCGCACCTTGGCCACGCGCATCGCCTGGGTCGGGTTGATGAACGTCCGCCCGATATAATGGTTCCGGATGAGCCCGTTCTCGAGCTTGATGCCCGACTCCTCCGAGAAGCCCAGCGCCATCGCGTTCGAGCTGTCCGGCACGCTGAATACGACGTCGCCTTCGGGGGCCGGCTGCTCCCGGGCGAGCTGGCGCCCGAGCTCGCGCCGCACCCGATCCACCGACTCGCCGAAGACGCGGCTGTCCGGCCGCGCGAAGTACACCAGCTCGAACACGCACCGGCTCACCGGCCGTGGCGAGAGGCGGGGCAGCTCGGTGACGACGCCATCGTCGATGCGGAGGAAGTCGCCGGGCTGGAGCTCGCGTACGAGGGTGGCGCCCACGAGGTCGAGCGCGCAGGTCTCCGAGGCCACTATGGCGCCCGAGCCGAGGCGGCCGAGCACGAGCGGGCGGAAACCGCGACTGTCAACCACCGCGTACATGGTGCGGCCGACGCTCATGATGAGGCTGTAGGCCCCTTCGGCCTGCTCCAGCGCGTCGCGGATCCGGCCCTCCACCGTCTCCGCCTCCGAGCGCGCGATGAGGTGCACCAGCACTTCGGTGTCGGTCGAGGTAGTGAAGATCGCGCCGCGATCGACCAGCTCGCGCTTGAGGAGCGGCGCGTTCACCAGATTGCCGTTGAGGGCGATCGCGAGGGGGCCGCAGCGCGTGTTCATGATGCACGGCTGGGCGTTGGCGAGAACCGTGCTACCGGTGGTGGAGTAGCGGGTGTGCCCCACGGCGACATCGCCTATGAGTCGGGCCAGCAGGGCATCGTCGAAGGTCTCCGAGACGAGGCCCATGCCCCGGTGCGAATGGGCGTGGCCTTCGCGGTCGATCGTCACGATGCCCGCGCTCTCCTGTCCCCGGTGCTGCAAGGCGTAGAGCCCGAGGTAGGTGAGCTTGGCCGCCTCCGGTACGCCCGAGACGCCGAAGATCCCGCACATGGTCAGCTCCCCGCCGCGCGATCCACGTCGGCGTGAGCCATGCGCCGGGGAATCGCATCAAAGTAGATCCTTCGTAGCTCGGAAGAGACCCATGAAAACAAATGGCCGCCCACCCGAAGTTCCAGCGGGGCCCCGGGTTCGCCCACGGCTCCGACGGCGCGCGCGGGGACGCCGTGGCGGGCCGCCAGGGCCAGGAGCGCCTCGGCGCGTTCCGGAGCTGTCGTGACGATGACGCGGGCGCCATCCTCGCCATAGAGCAGCCCCTCCTCGGTGGCATCCGGGGCGTAGCCGGTGAGATCGACGGTTCCCCCCAAACACACGTCCGCGTACGGGCCGCCCATCGCCGCCTCTGCGAGGGCCACCGCGAGGCCACCATCGGAACAGTCATGGGCCGAGCGCAGCAGCGACCGAGCGGCGGCGCCCGCGAGCAGCCCCTGCAGGCGGCGCTCGGCCTCGAGATCCACCGCCGCCGGCCGGCCGCCCACGAAGCCGTACACGCTCGCCCAGTAGGCGGAGCCGCCGAGCACGCCGTGGGTGGTACCGAGCAGCACGATCGTGTCGCCGGCGCGACGAAAATGGCTGGGCACGCGCTCGGCGATCCGGTCGAGCAACCCCACCATGCCGATGACCGGCGTCGGGTCCACGGCGCCAGTGGGGCTCTCGTTGTAGAACGACACGTTGCCGCCGGTGACCGGGGTACCGAACGCGCGGCACGCATCCGCGATCCCGCGCGATGCCTCACGAAACTGGAAGAACACTTCGGGCTTTTCAGGGTTGCCGAAGTTGAGGCAGTCGGTAATGCCGAGCGGCCGCGCACCGGTACAGGCAACATTGCGGGCGGCCTCGGCGACCGCCGCCTTGCCCCCCTCGTACGGATCGAGCGCCACGAGCCGGCTGTTGCCGTCCACCGCGACGGCGAGCCCGAAGTCGGTACCGGGAACATTGAGGACGCCGGCGTCGCCGCCGGGCCCGAGCACCGTGGCGGCCTGAACGGTCGAGTCGTACTGCTCGAAGACCCAGCGCTTGCTCGCGATGGTCGGGTCGTCGAGCAAACGGGGCAGGGCGCCATGCAGATCGGTAATCGGCGAAGTCTGCGGCGCGGAGCTGCGGCGCGCGCGCGCAGCTTCACTCTCACGCGCCTGCGGGTAATAGAGCGGCGCGTCGTCCACCAGCGGCTGCCCCGGAATCGCGGCGACGACCCGGCCCTCGTGTCGCACGCGGTAGATCCCGTCGTCCGTCACCCGGCCGATGATGGTGGCCTCCAGCTCCCACTTGGCGCAGATGGCGATGATCGCGGGCACCTTGTCCGGCGTGGCCACCGCAAGCATCCGCTCCTGTGATTCGGAGAGCAGGATCTCGTACGGCGTCATGCCCGGCTCGCGCGTGGGCACGCGGCTCGTATCCAGCTCGACCCCGACGCCGCCGCGCGCCGCCATCTCGGCCGACGAGCTGGTGAGCCCGGCCGCACCCATGTCCTGGATGGCGACGACGAGATCGGCTCGGATCAACTCGAGGGTGGCCTCGAGCAGGAGCTTCTCGGTGAACGGGTCGCCGACCTGCACCTGCGGGCGGCGCGCTTCGCTCGCGGCGGACAGCTCCTCGGAGGCGAAGCTGGCGCCGTGAATGCCGTCGCGGCCGGTGCGGGACCCGATCGTAAGGAGAAGGTTGCCCGGCCCGTGCGCGCGGGCCCGCACCAGGTCGTCCTCCCGCAGTAATCCCACGCACATCGCGTTCACCAGCGGGTTGCCGGTGTAGCCCGGCGCAAACGCGACCTCCCCGCCGAGCGTCGGGATGCCGACGCAATTGCCATAATCGCCCACGCCGCGCACGACGCCAGCGAAGAGATAGCGATTGCGCGGCACGTCGAGCGGCCCGAAGCGCAGGCTGTTGAGCACGGCGACGGGGCGGGCGCCCATGGTGAACACGTCGCGGAGAATGCCGCCGACGCCGGTGGCCGCGCCCTGGTACGGCTCGACGGCCGACGGATGGTTGTGCGATTCGATCTTGAAGGCCACCGCCCAGCCATCGGGCAGGCGCAGCACGCCGGCGTTTTCACCCGGCCCCTGGATGACCTGCGCGCCAGTGGTCGGGAACGTCCGGAGCACGGGCTTGGAGTGCTTGTAGGAGCAGTGCTCGGACCAGAGGGCGCTGAAAATGCCGAGCTCGGTGAGGGTCGGTTGGCGGCCCAGCAGCGCGATGATTCGCGCGAACTCGGCCTCGGTCAGGTTGTGCTCGCGCACGACCTCCGGCGTGATCGGCCGCTCGCCGGGAAACGGTTCGGCCGCGAGCCCGGCCGGCGGTGCGGATGCGTGGGCTGAGCCGCTCACCGGCGGCGGGTGCTGCTCTTGACCGGCGCGCCGGCCGCGCGCGTCGGGGTGAAGTGCAGATTGGCGAGAAACTCGGCGAACACGCGGCTCACGACGTCCGGCTCGCGGTGGTGCGCATAGGTGTGCACGTCCTCCGCATCGAGCCACACGCCACCGCAGTGCGGGCAGGTCTCGATGTCCACGCCATGGAACTCCTGCGTCGTGAGATCGTAGCCGTCCTTCGGGCACTTCATGAAGTGGGAGTGGCGCGCGGCCGCCTCACGCTCGGCGATCTCGTGCTCGTGCGCCGCCTTGATCAGCTCCGCCTCGCGGCGGACGAAGTATTCGTTCTCGTTGCGACTGGGTTTGTCAACGCTCATGACACGCTCTCTTCCAGGGCGGACGGCCGGCGCCATGCTGCTATCGACGTAAAGAACCGGCGGCCGTCCGACTGGCCCATCCTCTCGTCGTCCCACGCGCGGTCGGGGTGCGGCATGATGCCCACCACATTGGCCGCCGGATTGCAGATTCCCGCGATGTCGCGGGCCGAGCCGTTCGGATTCGGCCGTCCCGGCACGCAGGCCACGTAGCGCAGCACGACACGCCCTTCGGCCTCGAGCGCATCGAGCGTCGGTGCATCCGCGACGAAGCGTCCGTCGCCGTGGGAGACGGGAAGCCGGATCACCTCGCCGGTCCGGAACGCCGAGGTGCACGGCGTGTCGCAGCGCTCCACCCTGAGGTCGACAGGCCTCGAGACGAAGGCGAGGCCGGCGTTCCGCACCAGCGCGCCCGGCAGCAGCCCGGCTTCGCAGAGGATCTGGAACCCGTTGCAGATGCCGAGCACGGCGCCGCCTTCGGCCGCGTGGCGCTGCACGGCCGCCATGATCGGACTGAAGCGGGCGATGGCACCGGAGCGCAGGTAGTCGCCGTAGCTGAAGCCGCCGGGGAGCACCACCACGTCGGCGCCGCCGAGGTCGGCGTCGCGGTGCCACACGAAATAGGCGGAACTCCCGCCGGCCTCGGCGCCGCGCAGCGTATCGTCATCGCAGTTGCTGCCGGGAAACCGAACGACGGCGACCCGCTGCATCAGGCCCCCTCGACAGCCACGGTGTAATCCTCGGTGACCGGGTTGGCCAGCAGGCGGTCGCACATGAGCCGGGCACGAGCCTCGGCCTCCGCGCGCGACCCTGCCGAGACGTCGAGCTCGATGGCCCGGCCCACGCGGACGGCGCCGGCGCCGGCAAAGCCCAGCGCCGTGAGCGCATGCTCGACGGCGAGGCCCTGCGGGTCGAGCAATCCGTCGCGCGGCATCACGCGCACGTGCACGCGGTAGGTCATTCGTTCGGCTCCTCGCGCCGGTCGCCCCACATGCGCCGGCGCTCGCGCGGCCGCTGCACCGGCTCGAGCCCCGCCGGCGGCGGGACCGCGGTCTGCTCGGCGTCGGGGCCTTCCGCTTCGAGGTCGCCGCGCTCCATGAGGCCCAGAATCAGCGCGCGCACCACGCCGAAGAGCATGTAGGCAAGGCCGAGCGGGAACAGAAACGCGTCGGGCGCAAGCAATCCGCCGACCAGAATGCCGACATGCACCGCGATGCCGAACCAGCCGCGCGCGCTGCGAATGCCGATTGGGGGGAAGCGCGGATATTTGACGTTGCTCACCATCAGGACCGACAGCAGCAGAATGAGGACGACGAGGCCCTGGTGCTGCAGGTCGAGGTAGGCGAGCGACGCCCGGTACCAGGGCGTCTGGCTGAACGGGTAGTACACGGCGAGCGTCATGCCCGCCGACGGCGAGGGCATGCCGGTGAACCAGCCCGGCGTCGCCGACTTGGTAGACGCGAGCACGTTGTACCGCGCGAGGCGCAACGCGACCGCCGAGACGTAGATGAAGGAGAGCAGCCAGGCGAACCGCCCGCCGGCGGCGAAGTCGAGGAAATACATGAGCAGCGCGGGCGCCACGCCGAACGAGATCACGTCGACCAGCGAATCCAGCTCCGCGCCGAAACGGCTGTGGGTTTTGGAGAGCCGCGCCACCCGGCCGTCGAGCATGTCGAGGATACCGGCGAAGACGATGAACCAGCCCGCCCAGCGGAAGTTGCCGTTGAACGCCGAGATGATCGACCAGAATCCGAAGAACAGGTTGCCGATCGTGAACGCGCTCGGCATGATGATGACGACCCGCCGCATGTCGGGCCGCGCGATGCCGCCGGGGCGGCGAGGCATCAGTTCCACCGGGCGACCGGCGTCACACCGACCAGCGTGCGGTCGCCCACCTGCACGAGCGGAGTGGCGGCCGCCTCGGGGAAAAAGACATCGACCCGCGATCCGAACCGGATCATCCCGAGGCGCTCCCCCTGGTGCACCGGGGTTCCGACAGGATCGTCCGTGACGATGCGTCGCGCGACCCAACCCGCGATCTGGCGGACCAGCAGCCGGCCATGCGCCGTCGCGAGCCCGATCGAGGACTGCTCGTTGTCCGCGCTCGATTTCTCCGCCGCCGCATGCATGAACTTGCCCGCGTTGTACTGGCGATACGTCACGGTGCCATCCGTGGGATATCGATTGACATGGCAGTCGAACACGTTCATGAAGATCGAGATCCTCGTCGCCGGCGCCGCGAGAAAGGCCGGCTCCTCGACCCGAATGACGCTCACCACCCGCCCGTCCGCCGGCGCCACGATCAGGTCCGGGCGCGACGCCCAGCGCCGCTCGGGATCGCGAAAGAACACCACGACCCAGATCGCGACGACCAGCCACACCACCGCCGCGAGCCACCAGCCGAGGAGCGCGAGCACGAGCAGGATGGCCCATGCTGCGGCGATGAACCATCGGCCCTCCGGCGCGATGCGGATCATGCGCCGCTCACGCACCGCGCTCGAGCTCCCGGCCGGTGAGCCGGCGGAAGGCTTCGAGGTAGCGCCGGCTCGTGGCGTCTACGACGTCGGGCGGCAGCGGCGGGCCCGGCGCCTCGCCGTTCCAGCGGCCGGTCGCACGCAGGGAGGCAAGGTAGTCGCGCAACGGCTGCTTGTCGAAACTGCGCTGCGGCCGCCCGGGCTCGTACTCGTCGGCGGGCCAGAAGCGCGACGAGTCCGGGGTGAGCACCTCGTCGATCAGAAGGAGCTCGCCGCCGGCGTCGACGCCGAATTCGAACTTGGTATCGGCAATGATGATGCCGTGCGTGGCGGCATGATCGCGACCGGCCATGTATACGGCAAAGCTGGCGTCGCGAAGACGGCGGGCCAGCTCGGCACCGACGGCGCTCGCGACCAAGGACGCGGTCACGTTCTGATCGTGGCCCGACTTGGCCTTGGTGGCAGGCGAGAAGATGGGCTCGGGAAGCCGCGCGCTTTGCACGAGGCCCGCGGGCAGCGGCTCGCCCGCGAGGGTGCCGTCATGGGAGTACTCGACCCACGCGGAGCCCGACAGATACCCGCGCACCACGCACTCGAACGGGATCGGCGTGGTCCGGCGCACCAGCATGGCGCGGCCGTCCAGCTCGGACTTGCGGCCGGCGAGTGCCGGCAGGCGCGCCACAATCTCGGCCGCCCCGGCCGTCACGTAGTGCGACCGCACCGCCGGCGCGGTGCGCGCACCGGCCAGTCGCTCGAACCAGAATGCACTGAGCTGGGTGAGCACCGCACCCTTGTGCGGGATGGTCTCCCCCATCACGACGTCGAAGGCGCTGACCCGGTCGCTCGCCACGAGCAGCAGATGGGCGGCGTCCACCTCGTACACTTCGCGCACCTTGCCGCGCCGGAGGAGGGGCAGGGGGAGCGCGCTCCGCGCGAGCATCGTCATACCCGCAGCTCCGCCGTGTCGGCCTCCGCGGCGAGCGCACGGACGCGCGCCAGGAGCGGTGCCAAGTGCTCGTCCAGGAACTCCGCCACCTGCTCGGGCGCGCGGCCGACGTAGCGCGAGGGGTCGAGCTCGGCGCGGAGCGCGTCGTGCGGCACCGCGCGGAATGCGGGGTCGGCAGCCAGGCGCGCGAGCAGGTCGTTCGCTTCGCCCCGGCCCATGGCCTCGGCCACCGGAAGGCTGTGCCGGCGGATCACCTCGTGGAGTGCCTGGCGATCGCCGCCCGCGCCGACGCCGAGCATGAGCCAGCGCTCTGTCGCCATGAACGGCATCTGGGCAGCGACGTGGGCGGCGATGACCGGCTCCCGCACCTCGAGCCCGGCCGCGACATTCGTCGCCAGGATGAGGATCGCGTCGGCCGCAAGAAAGGCCTCCGGGAGCGTGAGCCGCCGATTGGCGCTATCATCGAGCGTGCGCTCGAGCCACTGGGTCGACGCGGTCTGCGCCGCGTTCGCCTGGAGCGCGGTGACGAACCGCGCGAGCCCGCAGATCCGCTCGGCGCGCATCGGATTCCGTTTGTAGGCCATGGCGCTGGAGCCGACCTGCTCGCTCTCGAACGGCTCCAGCACTTCGCCCTCATGCTGCAGGAGCCGGAGATCGGTGGCCATCTTGGCCGCCGACTGTGCGACGCCGCTCAGCACATCCACCACGAGGCTGTCCTGCTTCCGGCCGTACGTCTGCCCCGTCACCGGCACCGTGTGTGCGAACCCGAGCTTCGACGTAACCAACCGGTCCAGCTCGCGCACCTTGGCACCGTCGCCGCGGAACAGCTCGAGGAAGGAGGCCTGAGTGCCCGTCGTGCCCTTGCAGCCGCGGAAGCGCATCGTCTCGATTCGATGGGCCACCTCTTCCACATCCGTCGCGAAGTCCAGCATCCAGAGCGTAGCGCGCTTCCCCACGGTCGTGAGCTGCGCCGGCTGGAAGTGGGTGTAGGCAAGGCAGGGCAGCGCGGCGTAGCGGCGCGCGAATCCCTCCAGGGCGCCAAGCACCGCGAGCAATCGCCCGAGCAGGAGCCGGAGCCCCTCGCGCATGACGAGGAGGTCCGCATTATCGGTAACGAACGCGCTGGTGGCACCGAGGTGGATATACGGCCGCGCGGCCGGCGCCTGGTCACCGAATGCGTGAACATGTGCCATCACGTCGTGGCGGAAGCGGCGCTCGTAGCGCGCGGCGGCGGCGAGGTCGGCGTCGTCCAGGTGCGCGCGCATCTCGGCGAGCGCAGCGTCGGGGATGGGAAGCCCGAGTGCGCGCTCGCTCTCCGCGAGCGCCAGCCAGAGCCGGCGCCAGAGAGCCACCCGGCGCGCTTCACCCCAGAGCGTCTGCATCGCGGGCGACGCGTAGCGAGTGCCGAGCGGGGAGCGCCAGCGCTCGTCGCTCATCGGAACACCAGGTCGGTGAAACTGATCTGCCCGTCGCGCTCGAAGTAGACCCGCACCGGCGTGCCGGAACGCGCGCCCAGCAGGCTCGACGCTTGGGACGCGCTCGAAACGAGCGTGCGGTTCACCGCGACGATCACGTCGCCCTCGTCGAGCCCGGTGGCCCGACTCGCGGCGGGCGAGATGCCGAAGATGAGCGCACCATGCTCGCTCTGCAGGCGACGCTCGGCTTGCACCGCGGGCGTCACGGTTACGAGCTGAAGACCACGCAGAACGGTGACCTTCTCGGCGGTGACGGTCGGGAGGTCGTCGGTGATGAGCCGGCGCGACGATGTCGCGCCCCCCTTTCGCACCGTGAGTGCCACGGTGTCGCCCACAGCGAGGTCGAGCTTCACCGCTTCCCAGTTGAGGTAGTTGCGCAGCCGACGGCCGTTGACGTCGACCAGCACGTCGCCGGGCCGGAGGCCCGCTCTCGCGGCCGGTCCGCCCGGCGCTACCGACGCGATGGTGACGCCGCCCACGCTCTTCCAGTTGGTCATTCCGCTCGGCCCGTCCACGTCAAGGCCGGTCCAGGCGCGCCGCACCTTGCCCGTTCGAATGATCTCGTCCGCCACGGCCAGCGCGCGCTCGATCGGAATCGCGAAGCCGAGGCCGATGGAGCCGCCGCTGCTCGAAAAAATCGACGAGTTGACCCCGACGACTTCGCCCAGCGCGTTGGTGAGCGGGCCGCCGGAGTTCCCCGGATTGATCGCGGCGTCGGTCTGGATCATGTCGAGGTAGAGCCCCGGCTGCTCGCCCGACGGCAGGATGTTGCGACCCGTAGCGCTCACGACGCCGACGGTCACGGTCGGCTCCGCGTTCCCCAGCAAATAGGCGAACGGATTGCCGAGCGCCACCACCCATTCGCCGATCATGAGGTCGGTGCTCCGACCCAGCGGCGCGGTGGCAAGATTGTTCCGGTCCACCTTGAGCACACCGATGTCGGTGACCGGATCCTCGCCCAGTACTCGCGCCGGCAGGTCGGTGCCGTCGGCGAGGGTGACGACGATGCGATCGGTATTGGCGACCACGTGCTGGTTGGTGAGGACGATGCCGTTCGGACGGATCACGAAGCCGGTGCCGTAGTCCTCCACGAGGCGTTCGGCGCCCTCGGGCACGAAGAACATGTCCCACGGGGTGCGCGGCGCGACGCGCTGGCGGGAAAAGCCATGGATGGACACGACCGCCGGTGCGACCCTCTCGGTCGCCTCGACCAGCGCGGTTCGCCGGCTCGAGCTGACGGCGGCCTGCGCCGGGACGGCCCCGGAAGGCGACGGGAGCGCGGCCTTCGCGGGCGGCGCGGCGGCCGATGCCTGGGCCTGTTCGATCGCTTGCCGCGCTGGTGCGCTGCGCGCCGCGGTGCCGAGCACCGCCGCGGCGGCGATTGCGATCGCGAGGACGCGGCGCCTCATGCGGAGCGGACCACGCGCCGCGCTTCGGCGCCGAGTTCCTGGGGCTCCGCATACCACTCGGCCGGATACGTGGCCGCGGCGAAGTAGAGTCCCTCCGGAGGTGCGGGTGGGCTGGTATCGAGATTGTCGTGCCGCTCGAGAAGCGCCGCCATATCGTTCGGGGGCCGCCGCCCGCGCCCGACGTCGGCCATCGTGCCGACGAGCATGCGCACCATGTGGTGGAGGAAGCGGTCCGCCTCAATGTGGAGCCGGACGCCGCGCTCTCCGGCGCGGGGTTCCCATTCGGCGAGGTGGATGCGGCAGCGGTAATGCCGCTTGGGAACGCCCTTGGCCGCGAAGGCCTCGAATTGGTGCTCGCCCCGGATGGGCTCGGTGGCTGCGCGCAGCAGGTCGAGATCGAGCGGCCGCGCGAGGGCCCACTCGAACCGGCGCCGAAACGGCGAGCGGCTGGCGTCGTCGGTTCCGATGTCGTAACGGTAGCGGCGGAAGGAGGCACTCTTCCGGGCGTGAAAGCCGGGCTGCATTCGCGCGACCGATTCGACCCAGCAATCAGAGGGGAGCAGCGCGTTGAGCGCGCGCCGGAGCGCGTCGGGAGTCCAGCCAGAGGAAAGGGTGGTGCTGACGCCGAGGCCGATCGAATGCACACCGGCATCGGTGCGGCCGGATGCGTGCGCTTCAACCGGCTGGCCGGCGAGCTGCTCCAGGGCCTTCTCCACTTCCGCCTGCACCGAGCGTCCGGAGGGCTGGCGCTGCCACCCCACGAACCGGCCGCCGTCGAAGTGCAGCACCGCGAGGAAGGTCTGGAGCATCGGGGCGAAATCTAGCCGCCGAGCGGCCCCCGAGCAAGGCGCGCAAATCGTTGTCACAATTGACAAAAGGCGCTGGTGCTGGGTACCATTTTCCGTCGGATTCCACCTTCATCCTCCCGACCCCGCGCGCGTCGTGACCCTGGCCTCATTTCCTGCCAAGTCCGCGTTGGCCCATGCGCTCCGGCAGTTGGCCGCCGGCGCGTCGCTCACGGCCGTCGAGACGGCGGCGGCGTTCGGCGTCGTGATGCGCGGCGAGGCGACGCCGGTGCAGGTTGCCGCGCTGCTGATGGGTCTTCGCGCCAAGGGCGAATGCGCCGAAGAGATTGCCGGCGCTGCCAGTGCGCTGCGCACCGCGATGGTGCCGTTCGCGACCGACCGCGCCGACGAGCTGGTCGATACCTGCGGTACCGGCGGCGGCAGCATCGGAACGATCAACGTGTCGACTGCGGCGGCCTTCGTGGTGGCCGGCACCGGGGTACCCGTGGCAAAGCATGGCAATCGGAGCTACACCTCGCGCTCCGGCTCAGCGGACGTACTGGAAGCTCTCGGCGTCGAAATCATGCTGCCTCCGCCGCGCGCGGTGGAGGTGCTGCGGGAGGTGGGGCTCGTCTTTCTGTTCGCGCCGAGCTATCACCCGGCAATGCGGCACGTGGCGCCTACGCGCGGCGAGTTGGGCGTTCCCACGATCATGAATCTCGTCGGACCACTGGCAAATCCTGGCGGGGTGCGGCGTCAGGTCGTCGGCGTGTCGGACCGGGCGCGAGCGCCGCTCGTGGCCGAAGCCCTCCGCAGTCTGGGCGCCGCGCATGCGCTCGTGGTGCACGGCCTCGTGGGCATGGACGAAATCAGTCCCTGCGGTGTGACCCTGGTCTGGGAGGTGCGGGACGGGCGTGTCGCCGAGTGGACGATCGAGCCCGCGGCGTTCGGACTCGCCTGCGATGATCTCACGCCCTTGGCGGGCGGCGTGCCGGCTGAGAATGCGATTCGCATCGAGCGCCTGCTCGGAGGCGGCGGAGGGAGCGCCATGCACCGTGCTGGCGGAATTGATCCGGCGCGCGCCGCCGTCCAGCTCAACGCGGCGGCGGCGCTCTATGTGGCGGGGCGGGGGCTCTCGTTCCTTGAGGCGGTGCGCTGTGCGGGTGCGGCGCTGGATGACGGGCGGGGGGCGGCGGCACTCGAGCGGCTGCGCGAAGCTGCCCCCGCGGTGCGCGCCGAGGCCGACGTCAGTATTTCCGAATGACGCCGACCACAACGCCCTGGATCAGCACGTCGCGCTCATGGAAGCGGAGCGGCTGCATCGTGGCATTGGCCGGCTGGAGCCGGATCCAACCGCCGGCCTCGCGGTAGAACTTCTTAACCGTGGCCTCGGCGCCGTTCACGAGCGCGATCACGAGCTCGCCATTTTCGGCGGACTGCTTACCGTGCACCACGACGAAGTCGCCATCGAGGATGTGCTCGTCGACCATCGAATTGCCGGCCACCTTGAGCGCGAAGTTGGGCCCGCGGCGGGGGAGCATGGCGTCGGGCACGGCGAGGGTTTCCTGCTGCATCAGCGCCTCGATGGGCGTGCCGGCGGCCACCTTGCCGAGCAGCGGAATCTCGGTGGCGACGGTGGTGCCGCGGGGCGGGAGCAGCTCGATGGCTCGGCTCTCGTTGTAAGCGCGGCGGATGTAGCCCTTCCGCTCGAGGTTGGTGAGGTGTTCATGAACGGTGGCGAGCGATTGAAAGCCGAACTGCTCGGCGATTTCCTCGAAGCTCGGCGCGAAGCCCTCGGCGCGAATGTGGCTTTGCAGGTACGTGAGGATTTCGCTCTGACGCTTGGTGAGCGGCATGCCGGCGCCTCCGGGTGCTGGTGCGGCCGAATAGGTCCCGAATAAGAGTACCCGAACACCAGCCGAAGGACAAGATGCCGGTCACGCTCGACGAGATCCTCGCCACGACGCGCCGCGGCTTGCCGGGGCTGCACGCGCGCGGCGGCGAGCTGGAATCTGCGGCGCGACGGGCGCCGGCGCCCCCTTCGCTCCGGGCTGCGCTCGGGGGCGGCTCGCGGGTAGCGCTCGTTGCCGAGGTCAAGCGGCGATCGCCCTCGGCCGGCGTGATCCGACAGGACCTCAAACCGCCGGAGCGGGCCGAGCGCTATGCGGCGGCCGGCGCATCGGCCATCTCGGTGCTCACCGATGAGCCGTTCTTCGGCGGCTCGATCGACGATCTCGCGGCCGTCGCGCGCCGAGTGGCAGTGCCGGTGCTCCGGAAGGATTTCATCATCGACGAGTTGCAGGTACTCGAGGCCCGCGCGCGCGGCGCCGCGGCGGTGCTGCTCATCGTGCGCGCGCTGCCCGCGGCGCGGCTCGCCGCGCTGATCGGATGTGCCGGCGACCACGGTCTCGACGCGCTGGTCGAAGTTCACACGCGCGCGGAGCTCGAGAGGGCGCTCGCGGCGGGCGCCACCGTCATCGGCATCAACAGCCGCGACCTCGACACCTTCCGGATCGATGTCGCCGCCGCGTGGGCGCTCATCGCGGCGGTGCCCGCCGAGCTCGTCGCCGTGGCGGAGAGCGGCATGGCGTCCGCCGCGGACGTCGCGCGCGCCGCGGCGGCCGGCGCGGACGCGGTGCTCATCGGGACCGCGCTCTCGGCGGCAGCGGACCCGGCGGCGCTCGCGGCTGAGTGCACGGCGATCGCACGGCGTGGGCGGTGAGCGCATCCGCTCCGATACGCACCCTCGCCGCACCGGGATGAGCGGCATGAGCGTCGAAGTGAAGATTTGCGGGCTCACTCGGCCCCAGGATGCGGCGGCGGCAGCGGCG
Organism: Gemmatimonadales bacterium; assembly: GCA_036279355.1. NCBI lineage: Bacteria > Pseudomonadati > Gemmatimonadota > Gemmatimonadia > Gemmatimonadales > Gemmatimonadales bacterium. Next base: position 78,876 of record DASUJH010000020.1, on the reverse strand, counting down.
AGCGGCGCGAGCTATCTCGGCGTCGTCTTTGCAAGCGGACCGCGCGTCGTAACGCCGGCTGCGGCGCGCGCGATCGTCGCGGCGGCGGATGGACGGCCCGTCCTCGGCGTCGTCGGCGCCGCCTCGGGCGACGAGATTCTTCGACTGCGGGATGCCGCGGCGCTGAGCGGAGTACAGCTCCATGGGGTGCACACGGTCGCGGACGCGGCACGTCTCCGGCGCGAAGGGCTCCTCGTCTGGCGCGTGGCGCGGGTTGCGGCGTGGGTCGACCTCGCCGCGCTCGACGGGCTGGCGGCCGAGGCGGACGCCGTGCTCGTTGAGCCGCGAGTGGCCCACGCGGACGGCGGCAGCGGCGTACAGCTCGGCTTGCCGGTCGCCCGTGCGGCGCGGGCCGCGCTCGCGGGGTGCCGCATGGTACTGGCGGGCGGGCTCACCGCCGAGCTCGTGGGCGAGGTGGTGGGGCTCGTGGCGCCCGATATCGTGGATGTAAGTTCCGGGGTTGAAATCCAACCTGGCATCAAGGACCCGCTTAAGATGGACCGCTTCGTGGAGGCAGCCCGTGGCTCTCGCCCCTTCGCCTGAGCGCGCCGTCGGCGGCCGCTTCGGGCCGTACGGAGGGCGGTATGTCCCCGAGACGCTGGTCGCGGCGCTCGACGAGCTGGCCGCGCTCTACGACGGCCTGCGGACGGACCGTGCGTTCTGGGACGAGCTCGACGGGCTGCTGCGCGAGTACGTGGGACGTCCGACGCCGCTCTCGGCCGCGCCTCGCTTGAGCGCAGAGGTGGGTGCGCCGGTGTGGCTCAAGCGCGAGGACCTGAATCACACCGGCGCGCACAAGATCAACAACACCGTGGGCCAGGCGCTCCTCGCTCGGCGGATGGGGAAGCGGCGCATCATTGCCGAAACCGGCGCGGGCCAGCACGGGGTTGCCACCGCGACGGTGTGCGCCCGCTTCGGCCTCGAGTGCGTGGTGTATATGGGCGCGGAGGACGTCGCGCGCCAGCGGCTCAACGTCTACCGGATGCAGCTCCTCGGCGCGACGGTAGTGCCCGTCGAGTCGGGGACGCGCACGCTCAAGGATGCGACCAACGAAGCGCTCCGCGACTGGGTCACGAACGTGCCGACGACCCACTACATCATCGGCTCCGTGGTGGGGCCGGATCCCTACCCGCGCATGGTACGCGACTTTCAGGCGGTGATCGGACGCGAGGCGCGGGCGCAACTCCTGGAGCGCGCGAACCGGCTGCCGCGGACGATCGTGGCCTGCGTCGGCGGGGGCTCCAACGCGATGGGGATCTTTTCGGCGTTCCTCGACGACCGCGCGGTCGAGCTGGTCGGCGTCGAGGCGGCCGGAGAGGGAATAGCGAGCGGGCACCACAGTGCCACGCTGAGTGCCGGGAGCCCGGGCGTGCTCCATGGCAGCCTGAGCTATCTCCTCCAGGACGCGGACGGCCAGGTGCTGCCGGCGCATTCGGTGTCCGCGGGACTCGACTACCCCGGCGTGGGCCCCGAGCACAGTTGGTTGCGCGACAGCGGCCGCGTGCGCTACGAATCCGCCAGCGACCGCGAGGCGCTCGACGCGTTTCAGCTCGTGGCGCGGCTCGAGGGCATCATCCCCGCGCTCGAGACCGCGCACGCATTCGCGTGGGTCATGCGCGAGCGGGGCCGCTGGGGCGCCGACGAGCCGGTGCTCGTCTGCCTGAGCGGCCGGGGCGACAAGGACGTGGCGCACGCGGCCGCGCTGCTCGGAGGGCCCCGGTGACGGCGGGCGTCCCATCGCCCGCGCTCCTGGTGCCGAGCCAGGTCGCGGAGCTCCTGCAGACGCTGGTGAAGGCATTGCGCGCCTTCCAGATGTATCTCCCGAACAATCCAATCCATCAGCGCGCGGTGCAGAACGTTCAGGCCGCGCTCGAGCCGGTGTGGGCCGCGGTGGATGAGCTGGTGCTCGCGGTGGGCGAGACCGACTTCCGCTGGGAGGAGGAGGTCGTCTACGAGCAGTTGAGCAAGTCCGAATGCCTCGCCTGGCTCCTGTACAAGGACGGCATGCGCGTGCTCACCATCCGCCGCGGCGCCGAGGCGGAGGAATTGCCACGCTTCCTGGAGACGATGAACCGCGTGCGCTTTCTCTCGCCCGACGCCGGCGACGACCTGATGACGCTGCTGTGGGAGCAGGAGTTCCAGTACATCCACGGGCAGTTCATCGACTTCCTCGGCGAGGGCGATGCGCTCGCGGCGTCGATGGAAAGCGCGGGCGCCGCCGAGCCGCCGCCGCCGGAGGTGCGGCGGGAGCAGGTGCGGGAAGAGGCGCCCCCGCGCCCCAAGGGCATGGTGGACATCGACGATTTCGACTCGACGCTCTACTTCCTGGATGAGGCGGAGATCAACTACATCTCCCGCGAGGTGGAGCGGGAGTACGCGCGCGACGTCCGGCTGCAGGCGCTCACCAGCCTCTTCGATCTGTTCGAGCTGCAATCCAATGCCGCGGCTCGGTCTGAAATACTGGACGTGCTCGACATGCTGTTCCCCAACCTGCTCAACAAGGGCGAGTTCCGAACGGTCGCGACGGTGATGCGCGAGACGCGGCTCGCGGCATCTCGCGCGGCCGAACTTTCGGCGGAGCACCGACAGCGGCTGCACAACTTCGAGACCCAGTTGAGTCAGCCGGCGATCGTGGCGCAACTCGTCCAGGCGCTCGACGAGGCGGCGCCCGCGGCAGGCGATGACGACGTGGTCGAGGTGCTGCGTGAGCTGCGCCCCGAGGCGGTCGCCACGCTCTTGGGCGCGGTGCCGAAGCTCGGCGCGGCGCCGGTGCGCGCGCTCCTGGAGCAGGCCATCGACCGCCTCGCCACGCAGCACCCGACTGAGGTGCTGCGTCTGCTGCGCGAGGGCGGCGACGAAACGCTCCCCGCCACGATCGCGCTCTGCGGGCGACTCCGCGTGCAGCAGGCCGTGCCGGGCCTCGGCGAGACGGTCGGGCACGCCGACCCCGCGGTGCGCCTCGCGGCGGTGCAGGCGCTGGCCGAGATCGCGAGCCCGGGCGCGCTCATCCACATCGATCGCGCCGTCGAGGATGCCGATCGCGGCGTCCGCCTCGCCGCGGTCCGGACCATCGCCGCGCGCGGCTACAAGGGCGCGCTCCGCCGGGTCGAGACCGTCGTGCTCGGGCGGGGCGTCAAGGACATGGACCTGACCGAAAAGATGGCGTTCTTCGAGGCCTACGGCGCGATTGCCGGGCCGCCGGCGCTGCCCGCGCTCGCGGGGCTTCTGCTGCCGCGCGGGCTGCTCAAGCGCAAGGAGCCGGCGGAAACCCGCGCCTGCGCCGCCATCGCGCTCGGCCGCATGCGCGGCCCCGAGGCCCGCGACATCCTGCTCCGCGCCGCGGACGACAAGGACCTCGTGGTGCGCAACGCGGTGAACCGCGCGCTGCGCGAGCCGGCGGCGTGACCCAACCGGACGGCGGCACCGCCCGCGCCCCGGACGCCTCGACCGAGGCGCGGCTGCGCCAGGCGGGGCGCGGCCTGCTCCTCGAGCTCTATGCGGCGCTACGCAGCCTCAAGCTCTACCCGGTCGAGAACGCCACCGTACAGAAGGCGCTGTACGATCTCCAGGCCTCGGCGGAAGCGCTGATCGCCTCCGAGGGTGAGCTCGAGGTACGGCTCGCCGGCGATTTCATCTTCGTCAACGCCACCCGGCTCCGCCTCGAGCTCGATAACTACGCGTCGTTCAGCCACCTGCTCGCGCTTTTCCGCGCGTTCGAGATCGGCGCGCTCCGGGTCGGCCGCGACATCGAGCGCCGCGAGTGGCAGGTCTTCCTGAGCCTGCTGCTCAGCCTGGGCGGCCGGGTGGCGAGCGAGGACCAGCTCGCCGAGCTGCAACAGCGCCTCGCGGCGGGCGGCGTGACCAACCTCACGCTTGACCGCGCGCTGCCGCACCAGGAGGGCCTGCAGGAGTCGGAGGAGTCGCGGCAGGTGGCGCGCCGCACCTACTCGCAGGGCGTGGCGGTCACCAAGGACGTGATCACCGGCGTCCGGCTGGGCCGCACCACCAGCGTGAAGCGGGTCAAGCGCGCGGTCCAGATGATCGTGGACCAGGTGCTCAACAACGAGACCTCGCTCATGGGTCTCACCACCATCCGCGACTACGACGAGTACACCTTCACCCACTCGGTGAACGTGTGCATCTTCGCCATCGCGCTGGGCAAGAAGCTCGGCTTTTCCCGGCTGCAGCTCTACGATCTTGGCATGACGGCGCTGCTGCACGACGTCGGCAAGGCGCGGGTTCCGATCGACATCCTCAACAAGACCAGCGGTCTCGACGACCGCGAATGGCACGTGATGCAGGCGCACCCCTGGCTCGGCGCGCTCACGCTCTTCGGCCTGCGCGGCTACGAGGAGATTCCGTACCGATCGATCCTGGTGGCGTACGAGCACCACATGAAGAGCGATCTCTCGGGCTATCCCCGCGCCATTCGGAACCGAGAGCTGAGCCTCTTCTCGCGCATCGTGGCGGTGGCGGACGGCTTCGATGCGGCCACCACGCGGCGCAGCTATCAGACCGTCCCCATCGAGCCCGACCAGGTGCTCCGCGAAATGTGGGAGAACCCGCGTCGCGGCTACGACACGGTGCTGGTGAAGGCGCTGATCAATCTCATCGGCATCTACCCGGTGGGCACGTGCGTAATCCTCGACACGTTCGAGGTGGCGCTTGTCGCCGCGTCCAACCCCGAGGGCACCGCGCTCAACCGGCCGCTCGCGCGGATCGCCGTTTCGGCGGACGGCGCGGCGGTACCGCCGCCGGGCCAGCCGGTCAACCTGGCCGAGCGGACCGCGGGGGGCGCCTATGTGCGCTCGATCGTCAAGGTCACGACGCCCGCCCGCTACGGCATTACCGTCGGCGACTACTTTGTCTGACTCCCGTCTCGATGCCGCGTGGGCGGCGTTGCGCGCCGACGGCCGCACGGCGCTCATCCCGTATCTCACCGCCGGCCACCCCACGCCTGCGGCGAGCGTCGCCGCACTCAGAGCGGCGGCCGAGTGCGCCGACGTCATCGAGGTGGGTGTGCCGTTCAGCGACCCGCTCGCCGACGGGCCCACCATCCAGCGATCGACGTTCGAGGCCCTCGCGCAGGGCATGACGCTACCGAAGACGCTCGACCTCATTGCCGAGGCGGGGCTCGAGCGGCCCGTCGTGCTCTTCAGCTACGTGAACCCGGTGCTGCGCTACGGAGTCGAGCGACTCCTGCGTGATGCCGACGCGCTGGGCGTCGCGGGCCTCCTCCTCACCGACCTTCCCGCGGGCAGCGATCCGGGCATCGAGGGCGTGGTGCGGCGAAGCCCGCTCGACCTCATTCGCCTCGTGGCGCCCACCACGCGCGCCGAGCGCCTCGCCGACGCGGTGGCGGGCGCGGCGGGGTTCGTGTACCTCGTGGGCCGCCTCGGCGTGACGGGCGCGAGCGACGCGCTCGCCGCCGAGTTGCCCGCCTCCATCGCGCGCGTGCGGAGTGCCACGACGCTGCCGGTCGCGGTGGGCTTCGGGATCTCGACGCCGGCGCAGGCGAGCACCGTGGCGGCCCTCGCCGACGGCGTCGTGGTGGGAAGCGCGCTGGTCGACGCGCTGGGCCGCGGCGGGGTGCGCTCGGCAGCGGCGCTGCTCCACTCGCTGCGCGAGGCGATCGATGCGCGGGAGCGGGTTTCATGAGGATCGGCATCGCACGCCTCGTGACCCGGTACGCCGCCTGGCTGTCCTGGGGGGGCACCGTCATCGCCGTACTCGTCCTCGCGACCGATCCGCACTGGCTCCAGGCGCCCCTCGCGGTGCTCGCGATCGCCGCGCTCGTCGTCGTGGTGCGCGCCCGCCCGATCCGGCTGAGCAAGTATTCCTACCTGACGCAGACCGGCGTTGCAGCCCTGGTCGGCGGGCTCGCCCTGGGCGCCGGGCCGGCGACCCTCGGGCTCGGCGTCGGAACGCTCATGGCGGACGTGGCCATTCTCCGGAAGCCGTGGCGCGCGGGGTGGGTCAACGCGGGGCGCGAAGTGCTCGCCTTCATCGCGGCATTCGGCTTCTATGCCGTGGTGTACCGCGCGACGGGGGTGGTCGATCTGTCGCTCGACTTCCTGCCCGCGGCCTGCGCGTTCGTCAGCATGTATTTCTTCACCAGCCGGGCGCTCTTCTACTTCACGCTGCTGGTGCGGGACAAGCTGGAGACGGCGGAGCAACTGTTGATCCTGCGGTGGGAAATCATCTCCTACCTGCTCACGCTCATCGCCGTCGTGGTGCTGATCGCCGCGCTGCATTTGCTCGATCCGCCCGGGTGGCTCGCGGCGGGGCTCGTGCTGCTCGCACTCGGCGTGCTCACGCGACGCATCGTCGAAGAGGCGATCTCGGCGGAGGACCTCAACAAGGTCCACCAGCTCGAGCGAACGATGCTCGGCAACCTGCGACTGGCCGATACGCTCGCCCAGATCGAGCGGCTGGCGCACCGGCTGCTCGACTGGGGCGATTTCCGGATCTACCGCATGGAGGAGGGTGGGCCCGCGCTCACCCACCGCGGCGAGTTCGGCCGGCCCGCGCGCGGGGAGCCGCCGCCCGCGCTGGAGCAGCTCCGGCGTAAGGTGCTGGCCGGCGGCGATCCCGTGCTGGTGCGCGACACCCAGCGAGACCAGCGCGTCATCGGGAACGTGCCGAGCGTGCGGAGCCTGATCGTCTATCCGATCCGGTTCGGCGACGAAACGCTGGGGACCCTCGAGGTGGAGCACCACAAGCAGCGGACCTACGGCGAGCGCGACCTGCTCACGATGGGCACGCTCGCCGGCCATGTCGCCACCGCGATCCATATCGCGGAGCTCCGCCGCCCGCTGGTGAGCACCGTCGACCAGATCGGTAACCAGATCGCGGAGCTCGCCCGGGTCACCGAGTCGCTCCGGACCACGGCGGCCGCGCTCGCCGCGGCGTCCCTTGCCATGCGGGACGGGATCGCCGAGCAGAGCGCCTTCGCCGCGAGCGGCCTCGAGGCCACGACCGCGCTCGCCGCGCTCTCGCACGGGATGGCGGACGAGGGCCGGCGCTCCGCCGAGGCGAGCCGCCGCGCGACCGCGGTGGCCGGTGAGAACCGCGCCGTGATCGCGACCGCCGTGGCGCGCCTCGTCGAGCTCAAGCGGTTCGTCGGCGCGAGCTCGGCGCAGGTCGGCGCGCTGGGTGACGTCGCCCAGCGGGTCACCGGATTTCTCGGCAGCATCCGCGAGATCGCGGACCTCACCAACCTGATCGCGCTCAATGCGGCCATCGAGGCGGCGCGCGCGGGGCGCGACGGCCGCGGCTTTGCCGTGGTCGCCGACGAGGTGCGGCAGCTCGCCGCGCAGACCCTGGATGCGACCCGGGAGAGCGCGGCGCTGCTTGCGGCGATGGCGTCGCAGGTGGGGACCGTCTCCGCGCAGATGGCCGAAGGGCAGGGCGCGGTGGCCGACGTCGAGGAGCTGGGCAGCGCCGCCGCCGCCGCGCTCGAGGCCATCCTCCAGGCTACCGGCGAAGCCGGCGCACGCGCGGAGCAGATCGCCACGGGGGCGGAGCGGCAGCAGAGCGCCTGCGACGAGCTGCGCGCGCGCATCGAGCGGGTGGCGGCGGAATCGTCGCGCGCGCGCGAGCGGAGCGACGCGCTGGCCGCGCAGGCGAGCGAAGCCGAGCGCGGCCAGGTGGACCTGGAGCGCGCCATTGGCGAGCTCGAGTCGGTGGCCGCGCACCTGCAAGGCATCTCGCGCCACTTCGCCGTGGGCGCGTAGCGTGGGCGCGTAGCATGGCCGCGCCGCGCGAGCGAGTCTACGTGGCGCTCGGCAGCAACCTCGGCGACCGCGCCGCTCACCTCGCCGCGGCGCGTGCGGCGCTCGGGCGGCTCACGGACACCACGCTCGTCGCTGCGTCACGCGCCGAAGAGACGGCGCCGCTCGGCGGGATGGCGCAGCCCGCGTACCTGAACCAGATGGTGCTGCTCGAGACGGCACTCGCGCCCCACGAGCTGCTCGCGGAATGCCAGCGCATCGAGCGGGAGCGCGGGCGGGTGCGCGGGGAGCGCTGGGCTCCCCGCACGCTGGACCTCGATATCGTATGCTTCGGCGAGCGCCATATCGCCGATGGGGCGCTCACCGTGCCACACCCCGGACTGGCCGACCGCGACTTCTGGCGGCGGGAACTCTCGGAGCTGAGGTCGCATGAGCCCTGATCGCCGCCCCCGGACCGTGCTCGACCTCGTGGCGATGAAGGCCGACCGCCGCAGGATCGCCATGCTCACCTGCTACGACGCGGCCTTTGCGCGGCTCATCGGGCCTGAAGTCGACGTGCTGCTGGTGGGCGACTCGGTGCAGCAGGTCGTGGCCGGACACGATTCGACGCTGGGTGCCACGCTCGAGCAACTGATCTACCACGCGGACGCGGTGCGGCGCGGAAGCCCGGGGTCGCTCGTCGTCGTGGATCTGCCGTTTCTGAGCTATCAGGTCTCGATCGAGGACGCGATCCGGAACGCCGGCCGCGTGCTGCAGGCCAGCGGCGCGCAGGCGGTCAAGCTGGAAGGCGGCGCGCCGATGGTTCCGACGGTGCGGGCGCTGGTCGAGCGGGGCGTCCCGGTGCTGGGCCACCTCGGCCTCCTTCCGCAATCCGTCCACGCGCTCGGAGGCTATCGCGTGCAGGGCCGCGATCCGGAGCACGCGGCGCGCATGCTGGAGGACGCCCGGGCGCTGGAGACGGCGGGCGCGTTCGGTGTCGTGCTGGAGCTGGTGCCGGCCACGGTGGCCGCGCGGATCTCCGGGAGCCTCACCGTGCCCACCGTCGGCATCGGCGCCGGGGGCGGGTGCGATGGCCAGGTGCTCGTGCTGCACGACATGCTGGGTCTCAACGAGGCGTTCAATCCCAAGTTTCTCAAGCGCTACGCCTCGCTTGGCGAGACGGTGCGCGCTGCGGCGCGACAGTTCGCCGCGGAGGTGCACGAGGGCAGCTATCCCGGCCCCGAGCACAGCTTCGAGTAGGCGGGGCTCCGCGTGGACACGCTGAGCGCGCCATCCGCTCTTCGGGCCCGGGTGGAGGCGGAGCGCGCCGCGGGACGCCGCATCGCGCTGGTGCCGACGATGGGTGCGCTGCACGAGGGCCACCTCGCGCTGGTGGACGAGGCGCGGCGTCGCGCCGACGTCGTGGTGCTGAGCCTCTTCGTGAACCCGCTTCAGTTCGCGCCCGGCGAGGACCTTGCGCGGTACCCCCGCAAGCTGGAACGGGACGAGGCGATGGCCCGGGCCCGCGGGGTGGATGTGCTCTTTGCGCCGAGCGCGGATGCGCTCTATCCGCCGGGGTTCGAGGTCCATGTCGTGCCGGGCGAGGCCGCGTTGCGCTGGGAGGGCACGGTGCGGCCGGGCCACTTCATCGGCGTGCTCACGGTGGTCGCCAAGCTCTTCCACCTGGCGCAGCCCGACGTGGCGTGCTTCGGCCAGAAGGACATCCAGCAGGTGACGCTGGTGCGACGGATGGTCCGGGATCTGGATTGGCACCTCGCGATCGCGGTGGTGCCCACGGTGCGCGAGGTCGACGGGCTCGCGATGAGCAGCCGCAACGTGTTCCTGAGCGCCGAGACGCGGCGCGAGGCGGTCGCGTTGCCGCGGGCCCTCTTCGCCGCGCGCGATGCCTGGAGCCACGGCGAGCGCTCGGCGTCCGCGCTCACGGCGACCGTGCAGGGGGTGCTGGCTGCTTCACCCGAGATCAGGGTCGACTATATTGCCGTCGCGGAGCCGGAGGCGATGCGGCCGGTGGAGGTGGCCGAGCCGGGCACGATCGTGGCGGCGGCCGTGCGGATCGGCGCCACCCGGCTCATCGACAATGTGATTCTGCACGAGGGCTATCGATGATGTTGCGCCGTCTGATGAAATCCAAGATCCACCGCGCCGCGATCACCGCGTCCGATCTGCACTACGAGGGATCGCTCACGGTGGACGAGGAGTTGCTCGAGGCCGCCGATCTCGCGACCTACGAGGAGATTCAGGTGGTCAACGTGAACAACGGCACCCGCTTCTCGACGTACGTGATCCCGGGCCCGCGAGGATCGGGGGCCGTTCAGCTGAACGGCGCGGCCGCGCGGCTCGGGCTGCCCGGCGACCTCGTGATCCTCATTGCCTACGGCAGCTTCAGCGAGGCGGAGGCTGCGCGGCACATGCCGCGCGTCGTGTTCGTTGACGAGCGCAATCGCATCGTGCGCCCGCCGCTCCGAGCGGAGAGCTGACGGCCCGTCCGCTCGGTGACCTTGGCTCCCGCCCCCCAGCCCGGCCTGCGGCCCACGCTACCTTCGTGGGCCGTTTGCACACCTGAGCGCCTGGGGCATATTGGGCGCGTGGCCGAGCTGGTGGCCGGCTGGACGGAGGCGATGGGGGTCCCCGACTCGGAGCGCCACCGGTGGCTTCGGGCCGTGTGGTTGCACGATGCGCTGCGGGACGCGCCGCCGGCGGAGCTCGACCGCTGGGCGCCGGGCACGCCGGGCCCCGCCGAGCTCAAGCACGGTCCGGCGAGCGCCGCGCACGCCAAGGCGGATGGAGAGCTGGACCGCGGTGTGCTCGACGCGGTCCGGTATCACTCGATTGGGCTCGCGGAGTGGGACATGGTCGGGCGGGCGCTCTACTGCGCCGACTTTCTCGAGCCAGGGCGCGCGTTCGACCGCGAGGCGAGGGCGGAGCTCGCGAATCGGTTTCCCACGGCGCCGGCCGCCGTGCTCCGCGAGGTGGCGCGCCGGCGGCTCGCGCACCAGGTCGCCTCGGGCTGGCAACTCCTCGAACCCACCATCCGGTTTTGGAACTCGCTCGTCGCCACCTCGCCGTCGCGCTGATTGCCGCCGGCGCGCTCGTCGCCACCGCCGCGGCGCTCGCCGCGTTGCGTCCCCGCACCGAGCAGGCTGCCAGCCATGCCTTTCCGGTTCCTCCCGCCGATGATCGCGTTCTGGTCGAGGTGTTGAACGGCACGAACCGCCCGGGTCTCGCCCGCGCGGCCACCCGGGCGCTGCGCCGGCACGGGCTCGACGTGGTCTTCTTCGGCACCACCGATTCGGCGGGACGGGTGGACAGCTCGCTCGTGCTGGTGCGGCGGGGCTCGGTCAAAGCCGGCGCGCGGGTGGCCGGTGCGCTCGGTGCAGGGAAGGTGCTGCTCCGGACGGATACGCTTCGCCGGGTGGACGTGAGCGTGATTGTGGGCGAGGACTACCAGCCGCGGGGCCCACTGCACCCCTAGCTACGCCAATCCGAACACCACGTCCATCACGTTCGTGCCGGTGAGGCCGGGCCGAAGCAACGCGCCCGCCGCATCGAGCGCGGGATAGGCGTCGTGGCGCGCGAGGTCGCGCGCCGGGTCTCGGCCGGTCTCGCGGATCGCCTCCCAGGTATCTCCGTCTACCACCGCGCCCGCAGCGTCGGTGGGGCCGTCCCGGCCATCGGTGCCGGCCGCGAGGATCATCGGTCCCTGCGCGCCCGCGCCGTCGTGGAGCACCTCTGCCGCGGCGAGCGCCAGTTCCTGGGAGCGGCCGCCGAGTCCGGCACCAGCGCCGAGCGTCACCGTCGTTTCACCCCCCCAGATGAGACAGGCCGGTTTGAACGCGTTCGGTTGCGTCGGGGGACCCGCGCGGTAGCTTAGGCCGTACGCCTGGAGTGTGGCGGCAATCACGCGCCCGGCGTCCGCGGCCTCGCCTGCGAGCGCGGGCCGCATGATGGACGGTGTCAGGCCCAGCTGGACGGCGCGCGCCGATGCGGCCTCGAGCGCGAGGCGATTGCTCACGATGAGCTGCGTCTCGACCGCGGCGAAGGCGGGGTGATCCGGCTTGGGGGTCTCGCCCGCCTGCCCCCGCTCGGTGGCCTCCACGCCGAATCGAAGCGAGGCCGGCATCCGGTGCCAGAGGCGCGCGGATTCGAGCGCGGCGCGGACCTCGGCGGCCGTCGTCGGGTCGGGGACGCAGGGGCCCGAGGCAATCGACGCGAGATCATCGCCGATTACATCGGAGACCACGAGCACGCGTACCCGCGCCGGCGCGAGGGCCGCGGCGAGCCGGCCGCCGCCCCAGCGGGAGAATCGCTTGCGGATGCGATTCATCGCGGCGATATCGAGGCCCGACCCGAGCAGGAGGCCGTAGAGGGCGGAGAGCTCGCCGGGTGCGATGCCCTCCACCGGAGCGCCGAGCAGGCTGGTGGCGCCACCGGAGAGCAGCACCCATGCTTCGTCTTCCGGCGCTACCTGCCGGGCGACGAGCGCCAGCGCATCGGCGGCGGCGAGCGAATTCGCGCCGGGCTCCGGGTGGTCGCCGGGTGTCACCGCCATGGACGCGTGCGGAGTAGCGCCCGGTGCCGGCGGCACAGCGAGGCCGCCGGCAGGTTCGAGCCCGTGGGCTCGGAGCGCGGCGACCGCCGCGTCCGCCATCGGCAGCGCCGCCTTGCCGAGCGCGAGCAGCCAGATGCTCCTGCCGGGCTCAGGCGCGCCGTGGCGTTCGCCGGGCAGGTGCTGGCCGAGCAGGCGATCGACGGCGCGGCGCACCGCCGGGCCGGGCGCCGCGGCAGCGACGGCGGCGGCGTACAGATCCTCGAGGAGGGCGCGGCGGCGAGCGCGGTCGAGATCGATCGGCGTCACGAGTCCTGCCGAGTGGTGGAGTGGAGGCTGGTGCAAACGGCAGTGCTTGCACAATATACATGGCGTTGCAAGCTTAATCGGGCACATGACGGGCGAGAGCAACCGCTCCCGCACGGTCATTCTTTTTCATCCCCTTGAGTCGAGGTCGAGAGATGCCGGGTCGTAACTTCCTCTTCGTGCCGGGTCCCACCAATACCCCCGACCGCATTCTCCGCGCGATGCACCGGGCGATGGAGGATCATCGCTCACCGGACTTTCCCGCGCTTGCGACGCCGGTGCTCCGCGACGTAAAGAAGGTCTTCAAGACGGACTCCGCCCGCGCGTTCATCTTCCCCGCGAGCGGGACCGGCGCCTGGGAAGCCGCGCTCTGCAACACCCTGTCGCCCGGCGACCGGGTGCTCGCGGCCCGCTACGGGCAGTTCAGCTATCTCTGGATCGACATGGCCCAGCGGCTCGGCCTCAACGTCGAGGTGATCGACGTCGAGTGGGGCGAAGGCGCGCCGGTCGAGAAGATCGAGGAGGCGCTCACCCGCGACAAGGCGCACGAGTTCAAGGGCGTGATGGTGGTCCACAACGAAACCGCCACCGGCGTGACGAGCGACGTCGCGGCGGTCCGAAAGGCGATGGACCGCGCCAAGCACCCGGCGTTGCTCTACATCGACGGCGTGAGCTCGATCGGCAGCATCGACTTCAGGATGGACGAGTGGGGCGTCGACCTCGCCATCACCGGTTCGCAGAAAGGCCTCATGCTGCCGGCCGGCCTCGGCATCCTCTGCGCCAGCCCGAAGGCGATGACCCGCACCGAGACCGCCAAGCTCAATCGGGTCTTCTTCGATTTCACCGACATGATCAAGGCCAACGCGACCGGCTATTTCCCGTACACGCCATCGCTGCCGCTCCTCTACGGCCTGCGCGAGTCGCTCGCCATTCTGTTCGAGGAAGGGCTGGAAAGCGTCTTTGCGCGCCATCACCGGCTGGCCGAAGGGACCCGTGCCGCGGTCAAGGCATGGGGCCTCTCGCTCTGCGCCAAGGAACCCCGATGGTACTCCGACACGGTGAGCGCCGTGATGGTGCCACAAGGCGTGAACGGCGCCGAGGTCATCGATGTCGCGTACCGCCGCTACGACCTGGCGCTCGGCGCCGGCCTCGCGCGCATGGGCGGCAAGCTCTTCCGCATCGGGCATCTGGGCGACCTCAACGAGCTCATGCTCCTGGGTGCCCTCGCCGGTGCTGAAATGGCGATGCGCGACGTGGGCATCAAGCTGACGCCGGGCAGCGGCGTCGCGGCGGCGGAAGAGTACTGGCGCAGCACCGCGCCGGCGCTCAAGAAGGAGCAGGCGCCGCGCTCGCCCGATGCGTCGGCCGGCGCGGCCCCCTCGCGGCCCGCGACGGCGGTGGCTCGATGAGCCATACCCGTTACGAGCCGGCCACCCCGCGCCTCCAGCGAAGTACGTTGGCGGTCCCCGGGTCCAACCCAGGCATGTTCCCGAAGGCGCTCGCCAGCGAGGCCGACGTCGTCTTTCTGGACCTGGAAGACGCGGTCGCTCCCGCCGACAAGGAGCAGGCGCGCCGGAACGTCATCGCGGCCCTGCTCGAGCTCGATTGGCGTGGCCACGGCAAGACGGTGAGCGTGCGCATCAACGGGCTCGACACGCACTACATGTACCGCGACGTGGTGGATGTGATCGAGCAGGCGGGGCACCGGCTCGACCTCGTGCTCATTCCCAAGGTCGGCGTGCCCGCGGACGTATATCTGGTGGACGCGCTGCTCACCCAGATCGAGGCGGCCAGGGGCATCCCGCACCGGATCGGCATCGAGGTGCTGATCGAGACGACGCTCGGCATGGCTCATGTCGAGGCGATCGCGGCCGGACGCGGCCGGCTCGAGGCGATGCACTTCGGCGTTGCGGATTACGCCGCGAGCTGCCGCGCCCGCACCGTGAACATCGGGGGGCTCAACCCGGATTATCCCGGCGACCAGTGGCAGTACGGGCTCTCCCGCATGCTGGTCGCGTGCCGCGCGTATGGGCTCCGCCCGATCGATGGTCCCTTCGGCGACTTCAGGGATCCCGATGCATTCCTCGCGGCGGCCAGGCGCGGCGCCGCGCTCGGCTTCGAGGGCAAGTGGGCTATCCACCCCTCGCAGATCGGACTCGCCAACGACGTCTTCTCGCCGCCTGCGGCGGAAGTGGATCGCGCGCGGCGGATTCTCGACGCGCTCGACGCGGCGGCGCGGGAACGGAAGGGCGCCGCGCAGCTCGACGGCAAGATGATCGATGCCGCCTCGGCCCGCATGGCGGAAAACGTGGTGCGCATGGCCGAGGCGATCGCGGACAAACCGGTAGCCGCCGGCCGCTAGGCGCCGGCTTCGCAAGGAGAGGAACTGGTGGATATCCACGAGTATCAGGCCAAGGAACTGCTGGCGAGCTTCGGCGTCCCCATTCCGCGTGGCGGCGTTGCCTACAGCCCCGAGCAGGCGGTGTATCGCGCCTCCGAGGTGGGCGGATCCCGCTGGGCGGTGAAGGCGCAGATCCACTCGGGCGCGCGCGGCAAGGCGGGCGGCATCAAGGTCTGCACCAGCGAGGACGAGGTGCGCCAGGCGGCCAAGGGGCTGCTCGGGCGGCGCCTCGTCACCCACCAGACGGGGCCGGAGGGCCGCGTCGTGCACCGGCTCTACGTCGAGGCCGCGGTGCCGATCGAGCGCGAGCTGTACATCGGCTTCGTGCTGGACCGGAAGAGCGAGCGGGTGATGATCGTCGCAGCGCCGCAGGGGGGCATGGAGATCGAGGAGATTGCCGGAACCACGCCGAACGCCATCGTGCGCTCCGTGGTCGAGCCCGCGGTCGGCATGACGGCGTTCCAGGCGCGCGAGATCGCGTTTGCGCTCGGGCTGGACCCGGCGCAGGTGACCCGCGGTGTCACCACGCTGCTCGGCTGTTATCGCGCCTTCCGCGACCTCGACGCGACGATGGTCGAGGTGAATCCGCTCGTGCTCACCAAGGATGGGCAGCTCCTGGCGCTGGACGCGAAGATGACCTTCGACGACAACGCGCTTTTCCGCCGGCCCAATGTGAGCGAGCTCCGTGACTACGCGGAGGAAGACCCGCGCGAGTCGCAGGCGGCCGAGTACGGGATCAACTACGTCGCGCTCGACGGGGAGATCGGCTGCATCGTGAACGGCGCGGGGCTCGCCATGGCGACGATGGATCTCATCCAGCACGCGGGCAGCCAGCCCGCCAACTTCCTCGACGTGGGCGGCGGCGCCTCGCCGGAGAAGGTGTGCAACGCGTTCCGGCTGGTGCTCGCCGACCCCAAGGTGAAGGCGATCCTGGTGAACATCTTCGCCGGCATCAACCGGTGCGATTGGGTGGCCCAGGGCGTGGTGAACGCCGTGCGCGAGCTCAAGCCGCCGGTGCCTATCGTGGTCCGGCTGGCGGGCACCAACGTGGAGGAAGGCCGCCGCATCCTGGAGCAGAGCGGCCTCACGCTCACCACCGCAGATACCCTCACCGAGGCGGCCGAGAACGCCGTGGCCGTCCTCAAGACCTCGGGCGCCAAGGCCGGGAACGGAAAGCCATGAGCATTCTCATCGACGAAAAGACGCCCGCCATCATTCAGGGCTTCACGGGCGACAAGGGCACCTTCCATGGGAAGGAAATGCTTGCCTACGGCACGAACCTCGTGGGCGGTGTCACTCCCGGCAAAGGCGGCACCCGGCACCTCGACCGGCCGGTGTTCAATACCGTGAAGGATGCGGTGCAGGGGACGGGCGCCAAGGCGACGCTCATCTTCGTGCCCGCGGCGTTCTGTGCCGACGCGATCATGGAGGCGGCCGACGCCGGCGTGCGGCTCATCTGTGCCATCACCGACGGCATTCCGGCGCAGGACATGATGATGGTGAAGCGGTACCTCTACCGGTATGCCCGCGAGCGGCGCCCCGTGCTGGTGGGGCCCAACTGCGCCGGCATCATCAGCCCCGGCAAGGCGATGCTCGGCATCATGCCGGGACACATCTATCAGCGCGGCGGGGTCGGGCTCGTGACCCGCTCGGGCACCCTCGGGTACGAGGCCGCCTCGCAGATGAAGGCGCTCGGCATCGGAGTCTCCACCAGCGTCGGGATCGGCGGCGATCCGATCAACGGCAGCTCGTTCGTCGACATGCTCAAGCTCTTCGAGCAAGACCCCGAGACCGAAGCCGTGATGATGATCGGCGAAATCGGCGGCCCGCAGGAGGCGGAGGCTGCGAAGTATTACCGCGAAGGGATGAGCAAACCGGTCATCGGCTACGTGGCTGGGCTCTCCGCGCCAAAGGGACGGCGCATGGGCCACGCCGGCGCCATCATCCGCGCGTTCGGCGAGAGCGCGGCTGAGAAGGTCGAGATCATGAAGGAGGCGGGCATCACGGTGGCGCAGAGCCCCGGCGATCTGGGTGCAACCGCGGCGCGGGTGCTCTCGGCCAAGGCCAAGCGGGTGGCGGTGGGCACGTGACCGGCCGGCCGGTTGTCGTCGTCACCCGACATCTCCCTGGCGCCGTCGAGGAGGCGCTCACCCGCGAGTTCGACGCGCGCCTGAACCCGGAGGACCGACCCTTGAGCTCGGCCGACCTGGCGGACGCGCTGAGAGGCGCGGACGCCTTGCTGCCGACGGTTACCGACAAGCTCACTGCCGAGGTACTCGCGGCCGATCCGCTCCGCACCAGGCTCATCGCGAACTATGGCGTCGGGTTCAACAACATCGACGTGCAGGCGGCCAAAGCGCGCGGCATCGCGGTCTCGAACACGCCCGACGTGCTCACCGACGCGACGGCCGACCTGGCCATGACGCTGCTGCTCATGACCGCGCGGCGTGCGGGCGAGGGCGAGCGCGAAGTGCGCAGCGGGCGCTGGACCGGCTGGCGGCCCACCCATCTCCAGGGTCGCATGGTGACGGGCAAGACCCTGGGACTGATCGGCATGGGTCGGATCGCGCGCGCGGTGGCGCGCCGTGCGCACCACGGCTTCGGGATGCGGGTGCTCTTCACCGATCCCTATCCGCCATCGGATGCGGAGGCCGCCGCGCTTGGCGCCCAACGGCGCGCCACCGTGGAGGACGTGCTGGCCGAGGCCGACTTCGTCTCGCTCCACTGCCCGGCCACACCCGAGACCCGCCATCTCATGAACGCGGCGCGCTTCGCGCGCATGCAGCGGGGCGCCTACCTCATCAACACCGCCCGCGGCGATGTGGTGGACGAGGCGGCGCTGGTGGACGCGCTTCGCGCGGGCATCATCGCCGGCGCCGGCCTCGACGTCTTCGAGCGCGAGCCGCAGGTGACCCCGGCGCTTCTCACGATGGAAAACGTCGTCCTGCTGCCGCACCTGGGCAGCGCCACCGAGGAGACCCGGGTGGCCATGGGCATGCGCGCATTCGAAAACCTCAGGCTCTTCTTCTCCGGAGCGCCGCTTCGCGATCGCGTCGTGTGACGTCCCGCATTTCGTCCGAATCGCCGTATCTCGTCACCGAGCTTCCGCCGTCCGCATACCCCGCCGCGGAGAATGCGGCGGCGTACGCTACCGAGGTGGCGGACCTGCTCCTGGGCCAGCTGCTCGATGTCGTCCGGAGCCGCGAACCCGAGCTCGAGCCCGTGCTCGCCGGCGAGCTGGATCGGTGTCCGCCCGAGCTGCAGGCGCGCGCGCTGCAGGTTCTCGGGATCTGGCTTCAGCTCCTGAGCATCGCGGAGCAGAACGCCGCCATGCGCCGGCGGCGGCAGGTGGAGGCCGAGCGCGGCATCGAAGAGCTGCGCGGCGCGCTGCCGCAGGTCGTGACTGAGGCGGCGACCGCGTCGGTTACCCCGGCAGAGTGGAAGGCGCTGCTCGGCAAGCTGCGGGTGCGCCCGGTGCTCACCGCGCATCCGACCGAGGCCAAGCGGGTCACCGTGCTGGAGAAGCACCGGCGAATCTACCGGCTGCTGGTCGAGCTGGAATCGCCGCGCTGGACGCCGCGCGAGCGTACGCAGCTCGTTCGGTCGATCCGGAACGAAATCGAGCTGCTCTGGATGACGGGCGAGCTGCGCCTGGAGAAGCCGACCGTGGAGCAGGAGGTCTACTGGGCACTCCACTTCTTCAACGAAACGCTGTTCGAGGCGGTCCCGGCGCTCATCGCCAAGCTGGAGCGCGCGCTGGCGCAGGCTTATCCGGACGCGGCGCTCGACGTGCCGCCGTTCCTCCAGTTCGGCAGTTGGGTGGGCGGCGACCGCGACGGCAACCCGTTCGTCACCAACGACGTCACCCGCGGGTCGCTGGGCGAGTATCGGCTTGCCGCGCTCAGGCGCTACCGCCAGCGCCTGGCGGACCTCATCCGGGTGCTCAGCATCAGCGAGCGCGCGGTTACGGTGCCCGATGACTTCCGCCAGGCGCTCGACCGGATGCTCGAGGCGAGCGGCGATGGCGTGGGCATCGCGGCGCGCAATCCGGGCGAGGTGTTCCGGCAGTTTCTCTCGTGCGTCATCCGCCGGCTCGACGTGACGCTCGAGGCGGCCGAACGGTACGATCTTTCGCCCGCCGCGGGCGGCTACGCGACGGCTGACGAGCTGGCGGCGGATCTCCGGGCGCTCGAGCGCGGGCTGGCCGGGGCGACGGACACGGCGCTCGCGGCCTCCATCGTCCGGCCGGTGCGCCGGGAGATCGAGGTCTTCCGCTTCAGCACGGTGCGGCTCGACGTGCGGGAGAACACCACCAAGCTCAACAAGGCGCTCGCGGCGCTCTGGCGGCTCCGCACCGGCGAGAGCGCCGATGTCGCGCCGGATCCCCACTCGCCCGAATGGGGACGGTGGGTGCAGGCCGAGCTGGCCCGCCCGCGGTACGAGGAGCTGCGCCTTTCCGCGCTTCCGCCCGAAGCGGCGGAGACGATCGGTCTGTTCCGGCTCGTCTCCGAACTGCGCGACAAGCTCGACCGCGAGGCGTTCGGCGCGTTTGTGCTGAGCATGACCCATTCCGTAAGCGACATCCTTGGCGCGTACCTGCTGGCCAAGGAAGGCGGCCTTTTTCCGGACACGGCGAGCATCGAGCGGTGCACGCTGCCGATCGTGCCGCTGTTCGAGACCATCGACGATCTCCGCCGCGCGCCCGCGATGATGCGCGAGCTGATCAACATCCCGGTCGTCCGCCGGAGCTTGCGCGAGCAGGACGGCGTCCAGGAGGTGATGATCGGCTACTCCGACTCGAACAAGGACGGGGGGTTCTTCGCTGCCAACTGGGAGCTGTACAAGGCGCAGCTCAAGCTGACCCGGCTGGGGGAGGAGCTGGGCGTCCCCATCGCGTTCTTCCATGGCCGCGGCGGGTCGGTGAGCCGGGGCGGCGCGCCCACCGGCCGCGCCATCGCGGCGCAACCCGCCGGCTCGATCGATGGGCGGCTCCGCATCACCGAGCAGGGCGAGGTCGTCTCGTTCAAGTACGCCAACCGCGGCACGGCGGCCTACCAGCTCGAGCTGCTTTCTTCGGCCGTGCTGGAGCACTCGCTCGTGTCGGCGCGCGAGCAGGCGCTCGTCCCCGTGGGCGAGTTTGACGAGGCGATGGAGGCGATCGCCGGAGCCTCGATGGCCGCGTACCGGCGCTTCGTCGAGCACCCGATGCTCTTGCAGTACTACCAGGTCGCGAGCCCGCTGGAGGAGATCTCGCTGCTCAACCTCGGCTCGCGGCCGGCGCGTCGATTCGGCGCACAGTCACTGGCCGATCTCAGGGCCATCCCGTGGGTCTTCGCGTGGTCCCAGAATCGCCATCTCATCCCCGGGTGGTTCGGTATGGGGAGCGGGCTCCAGACGTTTCTGGAGGTGCGCGGCGCGCGGGGCGAGGCGTTGCTCCGGCGGATGTTCCGCGATTCGCGGCTTTTCCGACTGACTGCGGACGAGGTGGAGAAGACGCTGACGCAGGTGGACCTCGACATCGCCCGCGAGTTCGCGGGCCTGCAGCCGGACGCCGCGGTTCGCGATACCGTGTTCGCGATGGTGGAAGAGGAGTACCACCGCACCGTGGAGGCTGTGTTGCGGGTGACTGAAGGGAAGGCGCTCGCCGAGCGGTTCCCCCGCTTCCTGCGGAAGCTGGCGCGCCGGCTTCCCGCCATCAATCAGGCGAGTCGGCTACAGATCGAGTTGCTGCGGCGTTACCGCGCGGCCGAGAGCGAGGAAGAGCGCGCCGACGCGCTCCAGCAACTCCTGCTCTCGATCAACTGTGTGGCGGCTGGGTTCGGGGCGACGGGGTAGCGGCGGCCAGATCGCCCGCGCGACTTCGGCGGCGCTCGGTGGCAACGCGGAGCTGGCCGCAGGCGGCGTCGATGTCGAGCCCGCGGCTCCGCCGCACGGTGGCCTCGATGCCCTGGTTGCGCAGCCGATCCGCGAAGCGGCGCATCCGCTCGGTGGTGGCGGGCGCCAGGTCCGGTGCACCGCCCGGATGCAGCGGAAGAAGGTTCACCAGTGCACCGAGGCGGCGTGCCAGGGCGGCGAGCGCGTCCGCATCCCGATCGGTGTCGTTCCGCCCGGCGATGAGCACGTACTCGAACGTGATCCGCTTCCGGAATGCCGCAGCCGCCTTCAACACTGCCTCCAGGTCGTACTTCTTCTCGATCGGCATGAGTGCGCGGCGGCGCTCGGGCGTCGGCGCGTGGAGCGAGATGGCGAGGCGGAACTGCTCCGGCCGGCGCGCGAGTGCCTCCATGCCGGGCACGATGCCAACCGTCGACACGGTGATGTGGCGAGCGCCGATGCCGAGCCCCTCGGAGTCGTTGAGGATCGTGAGCGCATCGCTCACCGCCGGCCAGTTGAGCAGCGGCTCACCCATGCCCATGAACACCACGTTGGTCGGCCGGTCTTCCGGATCGGCGAGCGCGATCTCGCGCGCCTGCCCCGCGATCTCGAACGGGGTCAGGTTGCGGCGGAAGCCCATCCGGCCCGTCGCGCAGAAGACGCAACCGAGCGCACAGCCCGCCTGCGAAGAGATGCAGAGCGTCCGGCGCCCGCCGGAGGGGATGAGCACCGTCTCGACCGCCTCGCCGTCGCCCAAGCGCCAGAGAAACTTCCGGGTGCCGTCCGCCGAGAGCTGTGTCGCATCGAGCGCGAGCCGCGGGAGAGGGAGCTCGCGCTCGAGCGCGTCGCGAAGTGCCAGCGGCAGGTCGCTCGCGTCGGCCCAGCGCGCGACCGGCTGCACCCAGAGCCGCCGGTGGACCTGACGCGCGCGATACGCGGGAAGGCCCTGCTCCGCCGCCCATGCTTCGAGGCGTGCGAGTGCCGCCCTCGGAGTGAGGTCGAGCAAACTCGTGCCTTGTCCGGCTGCAGGGCCGGTGCGAGCGTTGAACCTGGCCATCGTGGAGACAAAATAACCCCGCGGCCAACCGCACGACGCCCGATGCCGCGCTTGAGAATCTGGACAAGCGAAGCAGACCTAAATGCATGAAAGCGAATGGCTTGTCGCGTGGATTGGCGGCGGTTACGTTTGACCATGCCCGAACCGGCGGCCCCGTGCTCCTGAGCGACCTGGTCACCCCGGAGCGCGTGCTTGTCCCGCTCGCGGCCGAGGCGAAGAACGCGGCGATCGCTGAGCTCGCGAAGCATCTGGTCGCGTGCTCGGGCGGGACGTATGAAGACGTCGTGCGGGCCGTGCTCGAGCGTGAAGACGTGCTGAGCACCGGCATCGGCTTCGGCGTCGCCATTCCGCACGGCAAGTCGGCCAGCATGCCGGCGCTGGGGCTCGTGTGCGGCATCAGCCGCGTCCCGATTGCGTACGGCGCGGTGGACGGCGAGCCGGTGCGGCTCTTCTTCCTGATCGTCGGGCCGGAAGCATCGGCGGGGCAGCACGTCAAGGTGTTGAGCCGGATCGCCCGGCTGGTGCGGCAGGACGCGGTGCGCGAACGATTGCTGCGGGCGCGCACGCCGGTCGAGTTCCACGAGGCCCTGCTCGCCGCGGAGGAGCGATAACAGCTCATCTATGATGGTCACAGGATGACGGCCACGGGCATGCGGACCCACCGCTGCGGCTCGCTCACCCGCGCGGATGTGGGCCAGACCGTCCGGCTGGGTGGATGGGTGCATCGGCGGCGGGACCTGGGCGGCATCGTCTTCATCGATCTGCGCGACCGTGACGGCCTCGTCCAGCTCTCCTGCAATCCCGCGTGGACGCCGCCGGAGGTGATGGAGCGCGCGGCCGGGCTGGGCGCGGAAACCGTCGTTCTCGCCACCGGCGTCGTGGCGCTCCGCCCCGAGCCGTCGCGGGACCCGCGCCTGGTCTCGCGCGAGGTCGAAGTACACGTGACCGACCTCGAGGTGGTGGGCCCCGCTGACACGCCGGCCATTCCCGTCGCCCGGAAGGAAAACGAAGAGCTGCCGGCCGAAGAGCTGCGCTTGAAGCAGCGCATCCTCGACCTGCGCCGGCCCGAGCTGCAGGCGAACATGATCCTCCGACATCGGCTCCTGCAGCGGGCCCGCCGTACGCTCTCGGACCTCGATTTCCTAGAGATCGAGACTCCGATCCTCACCAAGCCCACGCCGGAAGGCGCCCGCGACTACCTCGTGCCGAGCCGGCTCCACGTGGGCGAGTTCTACGCGCTCCCCCAATCGCCGCAGATCTACAAGCAGCTCCTCATGGTGGCCGGGTACGACCGCTACTTCCAGATTGCCCGCTGCTTTCGCGACGAGGATCTGAGAGCGGACCGGCAGCCGGAGTTCACCCAGATCGACCTCGAGGCGTCGTTCGTGACGGCCGAGGATGTCCAGAGGATCGTGGAGCGCGTGCTGGTGGCGCTCTGGGCCGAGGCAGGCATCACGGTGGGCGCGCCCTTCCCGCGGCTCGCATGGCGCGAGGCAATGGAGCGGTACGGGGTCGACAAGCCGGATCTGCGCTATGGGCTCGAGATCAACGACCTCACACCTCTCGTCGGCGCCGACGCGGCGCCGTTCGTGCTCGACGCGCGCGCGCGGGGCGAGCGGCTGCGCGGCATCCTCGCGCCGGGCGCCGCGGACCTGACCCGCAAGGAGCTGGACGCGCTCACCGCGCTGGCGCGCGAGGCCGGGGCTGGGGGGCTCATCTGGGCGCGGCGCACCGCGGACGGCTGGGAAGGGCAGGGGGTGAAGGCGATCGGCGCGGACGCGCTGGCGTTGCTCGACGAGGCCGGCGCGGGCGATCTCCTTGTCGCCGCCGTCGGCCCCGACCATGGCACCTCGCCCGCGCTGCACGCCGTGCGCACGGCCCTGGGCCGGCGCCCCGGCACGGCGCGCACGACGTCGCACGCCTTCTGCTGGATCGTCGATTTCCCGCTCTTCGAGCGCGACCCCGCGACCGGTCGCTCCGTGCCGGCCCACCATCCGTTCACCGCCCCCCATCCGGAGGACCGCGCGCGTCTCATCAGCGATCCGGCGAGCTGCCGGGCGCTGCACTACGACGCGGTGTACAACGGCAACGAGCTGGGCAGCGGCTCCATCCGCATCACCGATCCCGCCGTGCAGCGGCTCATCTTCGAGCTGCTCGGCCTCTCGGACGAGGAGATCCGGCGGCGCTTCGGCTTCCTGCTCGACGGACTCGCCGCCGGCGCGCCACCCCACGGTGGGTTTGCCCTGGGCTTCGACCGGATCACGATGCTGCTCGCCGGCGCCGGCTCGTTGCGCGACGTGATTGCGTTTCCCAAGACCACGGCCGCGCGCGCTCTCTTCGAGGGCGCCCCCACGCCGGTCGATCCGGACGACCTGCGGGCGCTGCATCTCGGCGTGATCGGAGACTGAAAAGGGGACCGATGAGCGACGACGTTATCCAGCGGGTGTCCACTGAAGGCGCGGATCCGCTCCTGCTCGCCGGCGTCAACGATGCCAACCTGCTCGAGCTGCAGCGGACGCTCAACGTGCGGGTCGCGTTCCGCGGCGATGCGCTCTCGATCAGTGGCGCGCCCGAACAGGTGGAGCGCGCCACCGCGGTGGCGCAGGGTCTTGCCGATCTCGCGCGCATGGGTGAATCGGTCACGGCCGAGGACGTCTACCGTCTCGCGGCCGACGGCGCCCAGGCCGAGGTGCCGCCGGCGGGCGAGGGCAAGATCTTGCTCCCCGGGCTCCGGCGCGCCATCGTCCCCAAGACCCAGGGCCAGCTCGAGTACCTCCAGGCGATCAACGCCAACGATATCGTGGTCGGCATCGGGCCGGCCGGCACCGGCAAGACCTATCTCGCCGTGGCCAAGGCAGTGGAGGCGCTGGCGCGGAAGCGGGTAAAGCGAATCATCCTGGCGCGGCCCGCGGTCGAGGCGGGCGAGTCGCTCGGCTTTCTCCCGGGCGATCTCCAGGCCAAGGTCGATCCGTACCTCCGCCCGCTCTACGACGCGCTGGAGGACATGATGCCGCACGAGCGGGTGCAGCGGGCGCTGGAGAGCCGGACCATCGAGATCGCGCCGCTCGCCTACATGCGCGGGCGCACGCTCGCCGATGCGTTCATCATCCTCGACGAGGCGCAGAACGCCACCGGCGCGCAGATGAAGATGTTCCTCACCCGCCTCGGCGTGAACAGCCGGACGGTGGTCACGGGGGACAAGACTCAGATCGACCTTCCGAAACGGGAGGAATCGGGGCTGATTCAGATCGAGCGGATCCTGCCGGGCATCGACGGGCTTGCCTTCTGCTACCTGCACGAGGCGGACGTGGTGCGCCACCGGCTGGTCCGCGAAATCATCCGGGCCTACGCGGAGGACCAGGGCGGCTGATGCGGGATCGCCGGGGCGTGTTCGCGGGGTGGCATGTGTCCGAGGGGGGCTGGCGCGGCGCGGCGACGTACCACGTCCTGCGCTGGCTGCCGCTCGTGGGCGTCGCCGTCCTCACGTACTTCGTGTTCCCGCTCCCGGCTCACCTCGCGGCGCCGGCGCTCCGCGTGGGCGACGTGGCCGATCAGACGATTACCGCGCCGTTCTACTTCATCGTACCCAAGTCCGACGGCGAGCGCGCGCTCGAGGGGCAGGCGCGCGCGCTCGCCGCGCGCCCGGTCTATCGCTTTGACGGCGAAGCCTACGACTCCGTCACCGCGATGGTCGACACCTTTTTTGCCAACCTCGACCTTGCCGCGCAGGACGGCGAGAACGACGTGCGCAAAGTCGTGGAGAACGCGGGCACCCGGCTCGGGCCGCAGGAAGTGACCGCTCTCCTCGACCGTGGGCGCCGCCGCGCGGCGCAGGCGGCGCTTGCCTCGTTCTTCCGGGGAACGTTGTCCGAGGGCGTGGCGGATGCCGGCGTGATGCGCGCCGAGCCGAGCCGCTTCCTCGCGCTGCGTCGCGGCGAGGCCGAGCGGGTCGTGCCGCGCGACTCTATCCTGACCTTCCCCGATCTCCTGGCGCGAGCGGAGCAGCCGCATCCCGGCGTCTCCGACGAGGTGGGCCGGCGCACCGTCCGGCAGCTCGCGACCGCCTTCTACCGTCCCACCATCGTGCCCGATCCGGCGCTCACCAATCTGCGCCGGGAGGAGCTGCGCCTTTCCGTCGACACCGTCAAGTACTCGGTGCCCGCGGGCGAGCGGATCGTGCTCGCGGGGCGGCCGGTGACCGAAGAGGCGCGCGACAAGTTGCTCGGCCTGCGCGACGAGCTGCACCGCCGCGGCGAGGACGCGGTGGTGGCTCGCACGGTACTGGGCGGCCTGCTGTACAATGCGACCGTGCTGGCCGTGTTCTGGCTTCTCATCCTGCTCTATCTGCCGGAGACCTACGCCCAGTTGCGCGAAATGGTCTTCTTCGGCGTGCTCTTCGGGCTCGTGGTACTCCTCTCGGGCACGCTGACGCACGTCTTTCCCTGGCGCCCCGAGCTGCTCCCGATCCCCTTCGCGGCCATTCTCATCACGATGCTGTACAACGGCCGTACGGCCGTGGTGGCGGCGTTCACGCTCGCCATCCTGCTCGGCGGCCAGTGGGCCCTGCGAGAGAGCAACACCGTGTTCTTCGGCATGGTCGGTGGCGTGGCGGCGGCGCTCGGCATGCGCGTGGTGCGGCGGCGGCGCCACCTCTACGTGACGATCGGCGTCGTGGCGGGCGCCTATACGCTGGCGGCGCTCACGGCCGGTCTCATCGGGAGCTGGAACACCGGAGCCATCGCCACCACCGCCATTACCGGCTCGATCGTGGCGCTCTCGAGCGCGTCCTTCGCGCTGCTCATGGTACCGCTCGCAGAGTCGGCGACGCGGATCACGACCGACCTCACGCTGCTCGAGTTGTCCGACCTGGGCCGCCCGCTGCTCCAGCGGCTGGCGCTCGAGGCCCCCGGCACCTGGGCGCACAGCATCGCGATGGCCAACCTGTGCGAGGCGGCCTGCAACGTGATCGGCGCCAACGGGCTCCTGGCGCGGGTCGGCTGCTACTATCACGACATCGGGAAGCTCAGGAACCCGCAGTACTTCGTCGAGAACCAGACCCCGGGCAACAACCCGCACGACGCGCTGAGCCCCGAGGAATCGGCCAGCATCATCCGGGACCATGTCGCCTACGGCTCGCAGCTCGCCGAAGCGGCCGGATTGCCCAAGGTGGTCCGCGCGTTCATACCGGAGCATCATGGCACGACCGAGATCAACTACTTCCTGCACCGGGCCCGGCGGCGCTCGGCCGGTGCGGCAGTCGATGTGCGCGACTTCCGCTATCCGGGACCTCGGCCGCAGTCGGTCGAAACCGCCGTCGCCATGCTGGCCGATTCGTCCGAGGCGGCCGTGCGGGTGCTGGACGATCCGACGCCCGCGATGGTCCGCACCGCGATCGAGCACCTGGTCGAGCAGAAGCTTCACTCGCGCCAGCTCGAGGAGGCGCCGATCACGCTGCGCGATCTCGACCGCATCAAGGACGAGTTCTGCCGCACGATGGCGGGGATGTACCACAACCGGATCGGCTATCCGCGTGCGAGCGGCGGGATCGAGCCCGAGTTCGCGCCGGCCGAGCGCACCTGAGGTGACGGTGCACGGGCGGCGGCTGCCGCTCCCGGCGGGCACCGTGCGCCGGGTGGTGCGGGCCGTACTCGCGGGCGAAGGCCGGCGCCGGAGCGCGCCGCTCGCGACGGTGTCGGTCACCTTTCTCGGCCCCGAGCGCATGCGGCGGCTCAACGCGCGCTACAAGGGTGCCGACCGGCCCACCGATGTGCTCGCGTTCACCCTGCGGCCGCCGCGCGGCCCCGCGGTGGCGGACATCTACATCTGCGCGGCGGTTGCGGCGCGCGAGGCCCGGGCGCACACCGTCCCCCTTCGCCAGGAGTTGGTGCGCCTCGTCGTCCACGGCACGCTTCACGTGCTGGGGCGCGATCATCCCGAAGGCGCCGGGCGCACGCGCTCGGCGATGTGGCGGCGGCAGGAGCGCTACGTGGAGGCGCTCGCATGATCGCGATGCTCCGGCTCTTCTTCGGGCCGCTCATCCTGACGGCGCTCACGCTCTGGGCCGCGTGGCTCGCGCTCGCCGCCGAGGCGGATGCCGACCTGCCGCGGTCGCTCAGCGGACAGCTCGAGACCGACGTGGGGCCGGTCGCGCTCTCGCGCCAGCTCCACGTCGCGCACCTCGCGCTCCTCGTGCTCGCGGGCGCCGCAGCCGGCGCCACGAGTGCGTGGTGGGTGTGGTCGCCGCTGCCGGGCTTCGCGCGGCTCATCCTCGCAGTGCTCCTCGTCTGGATCCTGGGCGACCTGCTGCCTCGCATCGTCGCCGCCGTGGCACCGGACCTCGCGGCGCCGGTGCGTCGCGCCGCGCCGCGGACGCTGGGTCCCTTCCGGCCGCTGCTGCGCGCGATCGCGTGGGCTGACCACCGCATGCGCAGGCCCGGGCGCGGCGTGGCGCAGCGCGACCTGGGCCATGCCCAGCGCGACATGCTGCTCGGCGTCTTTTCGCTCGCCGACACCACGGTGTCCGAGGTGATGACGCCCCGCATCGACATTATCGCGGTCGACGCGTCCGCCTGTCGTGACGAAGTGGTGCGGACGCTCCAGAGCAGCGAGCACGCGCGGCTCCTCGTGTACGAGAGACATCCGGACGCCATCACCGGAGTGATCCATGCCAAGGACATGCTCGCGAGCCTGGAGGACGCGACCACGTCGTGGCACGCTCTCATCCGGCCGGCCACGTTCGTGCCCGAGGCCAAGACGCTCGACCATCAATTGCGGGATTTCCAGCGCGGGCCGAGCCACATCGCGGTCGTGGTCGATGAATTCGGCGGCACCGCGGGCATCGTCACGCTGGAAGACATCCTGGAGCAGATCGTCGGCGAGATTCGCGACGAGTACGATACCGACGAGGTGGCGCCGATCCAGGAGCTGGGCGAGGAGCAGTTCCGCGTCCAGGGCGGCGTCGCGCTCACCGAGCTCGAGGCGGTGCTCGGCCACCGGTTCGAGCGGGAGGACGTGAGCACCGTCGGCGGGCTCGTGCTCGCCGAGTTCGGGCGGGTGCCGCGGAGCGGCGAAATGCTCGAGCGCGACGGCTTTCAACTGATGGTGGAGCAGGTGGTCCGCCGCCGGGTGAAGCGCATCACGGTGCGGCGCGCGCCGCTGCCGGCCGCCACGGGCGGGAACGGCGCATGACCTGGATCGCCGTGCTCGCGGGCCTCGTGCTCGCCGTCTTCGGCGCCATGGCGGGCGGCGCGCTCATCGCGCTGAGCCGGAGCGAGCTCACGCGCATGCTCACGCGCCGGCTGCGCGGCGCCACGCCGCAGATGGCCTCGCTCGGCGAGATCGAGACCTATCTCACCGCGGCGTCGGCCACGACCTCGCTCGGCGTGCTGCTCATCGGGGCGGCGATCCCGGCGATGTTCGCGGGCTCTGGCGCGGTGCGCTCGCTCCTCCTGTTGGTGCTCGTGGCCGTCCCCTTCGTCCTTTTCAGCGGCTACTTCGTGCCGCGGTGGCTCACCCAGTCGCTTCCGGGCGGCGTCACCGGCCGCTTGGTGCCCGTGCTCCGGCACTGGAGCTCGGTGCTGCGCGCCGTGCTGCCGGCCCGCGCCGCCGCGCGCCCGCACGATCTGCGCTCGATCTGGCGCGAAGGTGCGGCGGTCGGTCTCGGGGGTGACGACGAGCTGGTCATGGCCGGCGGCGTCATGGCCTTCACCCAGCGCGCAGTGCGCGAGGTGATGACGCCGCGGACCGACATCGTGGCCATCGCGGAGGATGCCGCGCTGGGCGACATCCGGCTCGTGTTTGCGCACAGCGGGTACAGCCGGATCCCGGTTTACCGCGGCACGCTCGACGAGATCGTGGGCATGCTGCACGCCTTCGATCTCTTCAAGCTTCGCCCCGGCGATCCGCTTCCCGTGCGCCCCGTCGCGGTGTCGCCCGCCAGCCGGAGCTGCGGCGACCTGCTGCTCGACATGCAGCGCGAGCGCCGCCACCTCGCCGTCGTGCTCGACGAGTATGGCGGCACCCTCGGCATCGCGACGCTGGAGGATCTGCTCGAGGAGCTGGTCGGGGAGATCTTCGACGAGCACGACGAGGAGGCGCAGGCGCCCGCGAGTGCCGCGGCCGAGGTGTTCGAGGCCGATGGCACCACGCCGGCGTCGGCCATCGAAGAACGATTCGAGGTCGTGCTGCCGCCGGGCCAGGCCACCACCATCGGTGGCCGTCTGGCGGAGCTCGCCGGGCGCATCCCCACCCCCGGCGAGCGCTTCGTCCTCCTCGGCCTCGAGTTCGACGTGGTGCAGGCGTCGCCGATGCGCATCGAGCGCATCCTCATCCGGCCCGGCCCGGCCCCGGTGGTGCCGCTCGCCCGGGCCGTGCCGTGACCGCCCCGACCGACCATCTCCAATCCCTGGTAGACCTCGCGCGCGCCGGCAACGTCGACGCGTTCGTCCGGCGCGCCGCCGACCTCGAAGCCGCCGATCTGGCCGACGTCCTCGCCGCGCTCGATGACGCCGAGCGGCTCAAGGTGCTCGAGGCGCTGCCGCCCGAGCTGTCGGGGGACGCGCTGGTCGAGATGCCGGAAGGAGCCCACGCCGGCGAGACACTGGCCGCGCTCGGCCCCGAGCGCGCCGCCGAAATCGTCGAGGAGCTGGAGGACGACGATGCGGCCGACCTGCTCGGCGAACTGCCGCGCGACACGCAGGAGCGGATCCTCGCCGAGGTCGAGCATCGCGCCGAAGTAGATCGGCTGCTCCGCTACGACGAGGAGACGGCCGGCGGGCGGATGACGACGCACGTCGTCACCGTGCGCGATGTCGACACCGCAACCCAGGCGCTCGATGCCATCCGGCGCCAGGCCGAGGACGTCGAGGATTTCTACCAGGTGTTCGTGGTCGATCGCGGGCAGCGGCTGGTCGGCGCCGTGCCGCTCAAGGACCTGGTCCTGAGTCCGCCGAATCGTCCGGTCCGTGACTTCATGGCCCCGGCCGATATCTATGTGGACCCCGAGCTCGACCAGGAGGAAGTCGCTCGGATCATGGCGCGCTACAACCTCGAGAGCGTGCCGGTGGTCGATCATCTGGGCCGGCTGCTCGGCCGCATCACGTTCGACGACGTGATCGACGTGGTCGAAGCCGAGTCCACGGAGGACATCCTGCGATTCGGCGGCGTGCCGGCCCACGAGGAGCTGGAAGCGGGCTGGAATGCCGCGGTGCGGAGCCGGCTGCCGTGGCTTTACGTCAACCTGCTCACCGCCTTTCTCGCTGGCGGCGTGGTCTATGTTTTTCAGGACACGGTGCGACGCACCGTGTCGCTCGCCGTCTGGATGCCGATCATCGCGGGCATGGGCGGCAATGCCGGCACGCAGGCCCTCGCCGTCACCGTGCGGCGCCTCGCGCTCGGGCTCATCGCGCCGAATGCCTTCGTTCGGGTCGTGGGGAAGGAAATCCTGGTCGGGTTGATCAACGGGCTCGCCAACGGGCTCGTGGTCGGCGTCGTCGCGGTGTTGCTGCACGAAGGCGCCATCCTTGGCGTGGTGGTGTTCCTCGCGATGGCCGGCAACCTGCTGGTCGCAGGCTTTGCCGGCGCGTTCATCCCGATCCTGCTGGAGCGGTTCGGGGTGGACCCCGCAGTAGCGTCGTCGATCTTCGTCACGACGTTCACCGACGTCTGCGGATTTCTCTTTCTGCTTGGCCTCGCGGAGTGGCTGCTCCTCTGAGCTGACGCGCGGCGCTCGCCGTGATCAGCCGTGCGGGCGCCGTGGCGGCAGACCCCAGCGCTGCACCATGCGGGTGAGCGTCCGCCGCGAGATGCCCAGAATCCGCGAGGCCTCTTCGCGACTCCCGCCCGTCGCCTCGAGGACATGCAGGACGTGCTGGCGTTCCACCTCCTCCAGCGATGGGAGCCGCGGCCGCGCCTCGGCGGTGGGAATCGTTGCGGTGGCCGGGGCCGCCTCGGCTGGGGGTGCATCCGCCGGGTTGGGAGCGGCGCCCCCGCCCGACACGCGCACCTCGCCCGGCAGATGCTCCGGCCCGATCACGTCCTGCTCGGCGAGCACCATCGCGCGCTCGAGCACGTTTTGCAGCTCGCGAATATTCCCCGGCCAGTCGTAGCCGAGGAGTCGGCGCTGCGCCTCCGGGTCCACCGCGACCGGGCCGCGCCCGTGGCGCTCGGTGAGCTCGCGGAGGAAGTGATCCATGAGGAGCGGCACGTCCTGCCGGCGGGCGCGCAGCGGAGGCAACTCCAGGCTCACGACCTTGAGCCGGTAGTAGAGGTCCTCGCGGAAGCGGCCCTGGCGCACCAGCGCGCCCAGATCGCGGTGGGTTGCCGCGATCACCCGCACGTCCACCGGCACCGGCGCTTCGGACCCCACCGGCACGATCTCGTGCTCCTGCAGCACGCGCAGCAGCCGCGCCTGAAGGGCAGGGGAAACATCTCCGATCTCGTCGAGAAAGAGCGTGCCGTGATCGGCCTCCCGAAAGAGGCCGGGCCGCGAGCCGGCGGCGCCGGTAAATGCTCCGCGCACGTGGCCGAACAATTCGCTCTCGAGCAGTCCCTCGGCCAGCGCCGAGCAGTTCACCGCCACGAACCGGCGCGCGCGCCGCTCCGAATACTGGTGGATGGTGCGGGCGACCAGCTCCTTGCCGGTGCCCGTTTCGCCCAGGAGCAGCACGGTGGCCTGGGTCGGGGCGGCGCGGGCCACCATCTTCATGACCTCGATGATGCCCGGGCTGTGGCCGACGAGCGCCGGCGCGGCGCGCGACTCGGCGTCGCGGTCGCCGTCGCGGCGGCCGACAGCCGCCCCGCCGCGGCTCTCCCGCCGCGCGCTTGCGAGCCGCCGCCGGCCGAGCGCGCGCGCGAGCGTTTCGCGCAGGGCGCCGATGTCGTATGGCTTGCTGATGAAGTCGAAGGCGCCGGCCCGAATCGCCTCACCCGCCGCGGCCGCGTCGCCGAAGGCGGTGAGGACGAGCACCAGCGCGTCCGGCTCGCGTTCGCGCAGCACCCGCACGAGATCGAGGCCGTTCCGCTCGGGCATGCGGAGGTCGGTCAGCACCGCATCGTACGGCCCTTCGCGATCGAGCTTGGCCTGCGCCTCATCCACCGACAGCGCGGAGGTGACGCGGTATCCCTCGCGCTCGAGCACCTCGGCGAGCAGACGACACGCGGCTTCGTCATCATCCACCAGCAGGATGCGGACGCTGGCCGCGGCGGCGCGCGGCTCACCCGGAATGCCGGCCATCGTCACGCCGGCTCCGCGCCCGGCAAGCTCAGGCGCCAGCGGGTGCCGCGGCTCGCCGGCAGATGGCTCAGCTCGCCGCCGAGTCCGCGTGCGAGCCGGCGGCTCACCGCGAGGCCGAGCCCGGTGCCGGCCGCGCCTTTGGTAGTGGCGAACGGCTTGAAGAGATTTGCCTGCGCCTCGGGCGCCAGGCCGGGGCCGTCATCGGCGACGTCCACGTACACACCGCCGTCGGCCGCGCCGGTCGAGACCGTCACGAGGCCGCCGGGTGGCAGCGCCTCGATCGCGTTCTTGAGCAGGTTCAGCAGGATCTGCTCGACCTGCGCGGGGTCGCACACCGCGACAGGCCGGGCGGCCCGGGTCGGCTCGAGCCGCGCGATCACTCCCGCGTCGTTGAACGCCGGCTCGAGGAAGCGCAGGATGCGCTCGGCGATTTCGGTGAGATCGGCGGTACGCACGTACGGCTCCGGCCAGCGGCCGCGGTCGAGCCCGGCGCGCACGATCCCGGCGACCCGGTCCATTTGGCCCAGCAGGAGCCGCACGCGGTCGAGCGCGTCCGGTTGCCCGGCGTGCCGAAGATCGTCCCTCAGCAGTTGCAAATGCCCGCTCACCGTGTTGAGCGGAGTGCCGATCTCGTGCGCAAAGGCGGTGGCGGTCTCCTGTACGAGCGCGAGCCGGTCGAGCCCGCGCGCCCGCTCCTGCAGCGCGAGCAGCGCCGCGCGCGCCTGGCTCTCGCGCTCCCGCTCGGCCAGCGCGTCGCGCAGGCGATTGTAGCGCCGGGCCAGCAGCCGAAATTCGTGGGGACCGATCTCCGGCGCGGGCGGCGATCCCTCCGCGCCGCCATGCGCGCCGGCCATGGCCTTGCCGAGCTCCGCGAGTGGTCGCCCCACCCATTTCCGCGTGAGCAGCGCCACGCCGAGCGCCACGAGCAACGCCGCACTCACGGCCGCGAGATAGGCGCGCTGCCGCTCGACCCGGCTCCACTCCTCCAGCCGGCGCGTGGACACGTGAATGTCGAGTACGCCGAACGGATGCTCCGGACGCCCGAGCGGCGCGGCGACCTGCCAGCCGGGGTCGCGGCCGCCACGCTGCATGACCACCGTGGTGACCTGGGTGAGCGCCTGGTAGTCGGCTTCGTCGGGCGCCTTCTCCTCGGTGTCGCTGGCCGCTACCGCGGAGAGCGTGCCCGCGCGGCTCACATACACCCAGGCGCGCCGGGTCGGACCGAGCCGGCGGAGGGACCACTCCTCCAGCCCCTGCGAGAGGAGCTGGGGATCGCCGTCGGGTGCCACGTCGCTCAACAGGGCCGCGAGCGTGGTCGAGAGCGACACGGCGTCATCCCGGAAATCCTCGAGCCGCGAGCGCGCCGACCACGAGAGCGCGATCTCCGTGGCGCCGAGCACCAGCAGCAGGGCGAGCACCGCGGTGAGGATCGCAAGCCGGCGCGCGAGCGCCATCGACGGCCGCTCCGAGCCGTCAAGCTCAGATCGCGTCCGTTCGGCGCCCACGTGCGGAAATGGATGTGCTTCGACCCGTCCCATTGCTCAGATCGCCCCGACCGTCTCCGCGCGCTTGGCACTCCTCCGGCGGAATCCTTCGACGCCCACGAGGCCGACGCCGACGAGGAGCACGGGCAGGACCTGCACCGCTTGCAGCGCGAGGCCAGCCGCGAGGGCCTGATCGGTGGGGATGTGAAACGCTTCCATGCCGAAGATGAGCGAGAACTGCAGGACACCCACGTTGCCCGGGGTGAGCCGTAGGATGCCGCCGACGTTCGCCGCGACCAGTGCCACGAGCGACACCGCGGGGGACGTCGAGACGTGCGTCGCCGCGATGGCCCAGTGGTAGGTGAGCCACTGCGCGAACCAGTTTGCGGTCGAGAACGAAAGCGGCGCCAGGAGGTAGAGGCGCCCCGCCGGCATGGCGGGCGTGAGCCGGCTCCGCCAGCGCGACGGCAGCCGCTCGGCGAGCCAGGTCCAGACCCTGAGGCGGATGCAGACAATCATCACTACAACGATGCCCCAGGCCACGAGCTCGGCCGGCACCGTCCAACGCCCCGGCGGAAGCCAGAGGAGCGACACGGCAAGAAACACCACCAACGCGAGTGCCTCGATGATCCGGGCCCAGACCAGCGAGGCCGCTCCCGCCACGAGCGGTACGCCGTCGCGCCGTGCCACGCGCTCGAGCCGAACGGCCTCGCCGCTCACCGAGATGCTCACCGCGTTTACGGCCGCGCCGACGAAGGTGCCTGCTTCGGCGCTGCGCCAGCGATGCGGCGCCCAGGCCCGGAGCAGCAGATGCCAGGCCCATCCCTTGAAGGCGAGCGAGACGAGATTCATCAGGCTCGCCGCCGCGAGCAGCATCCAGTCGGCGTCAGCGATCGCGTCGACGGTGCGGCCCCAGGGAAAGCGCAGCAGGAAGCGCGCGGCGAACGGCACGCTCGCAACGACGACGGCGATCAGGAGCCACCGGGCCGGCGACCACCGCGGGCGCATCACGATGCCAGCAACTCCCCGAGCGGGCGGAAGGTATAGCCAGCCGCCCGCGCGTCCTCGAGAATCCCGGGCAACGCCTCCGCGGTCTGGCGGCGATCGCCCGTGACGTCGTATCCGTCGCCGTCATGGAGCAGCAGCACGGCGCCGGGCCGGAGCTTCGCGCGCACTCGACGGCGGATCTCGTCGGCGCCGGGGCGGGCGGTGTCCCACACGCCGAAGGTCCAGCCGAACACCCGATAGCCGAACGGGCGCACCGCGCGGAAGACGAACGGATTCCGGTATCCATGCGGCGCCCTGAACGCACGCGGGGCAACTCCGGTGGTGCCGACGATCGCCTCGTGTGCCTCACCCACCTCCGCATCGATCCGCCGGGGACCGAGCCGGTGCAGCTTGACGTGCGACTCGGTATGGTTGCCGACGGCGTGGCCGCGTGCCGCCACGGCCCGCGCGAGCTCCGGGAAGCGCCGCACATGGCGGCCCACCATGAAGAAGGCGGCCGGGACGCCGGCGGCGGCGAGGGTATCGAGAATCCGCGGCGTGGCCTCGGCGTTCGGGCCATCGTCGAAGGTGAGATACACGCTGCGCTCGCGCGGCCCGCGGCCGATGACGGGGCCGAACAGCGAGTTGTTGGGCTCGATCGCGCCGTAGGCCGTGAGCGCGCCGGCCGTCGCGAGCACCGCTGCGGCGCCGGCGATCATCACGCGAGCACCCGGCGATACACCGCCAGCACCCGGTCGGCCACGCGGGGCCACGCAAATTCGGCGGATTTGGCGCGGCCGGCCGCGCTCATCGCGGCGCGGCGCGCCGGATCGCCGAGCAGGTCGCCGGTCGCCGAGGCCCAGGCCGCCGGGTCGCCCTTCGGCACCAGTACGGCCTCCGAGCCGCCGTCCACCAGCTCCCGGAACCCCGTGATGTCCGAGACTACCATCGGCGTGCCGCACGCCATGGCCTCGAGCAGCGTGATGCCGAACGATGCCTTGGTCGTCGGGCAGAGATAGATGTCGGCCGAGCCGTACACGTCGGGCCGGTTGCCGTTCACCCGGCCGAGAAATTCGACGTGGCCGGCCACCGGCCGGGCGAGGCGCTCGTACAGCGGCCGGAGGGGACCGTCGCCGGCCACGACCAGGCGGGTCGTCGGGTGGCGGTCGAGGATTGCGGGCATCGCACGCAACACGGTCTCGAGCCCGTTTCGCGGGTCGAGTCGGCCGAGGAAGAGGAGCGTGGGCCGCGGAGCCGCCGGCGCGCCCTCGCCGGAGGCGAAGAAGTCCGTATCGACACCGTTCGGGATGATCTCCCAATTGGCGTGGAGATAGCGGGCATGCGCGTCGACCACCGGCTGGCTCACGGCAATCGTCGCGGCGTGGCGGTCGATTGACCACTGCGCGATCCGCCGAAACGTGCGCAGCAGGTGCGACTTCGCGAACCAGGAGTGGAACGTCGCCACGACCGGCAGGCCGAGGTCCCAGGCTGGGAACGGCGCGATGACGCCGAACGTCGGCGCGAGGCCGCCGTGGATGTGCACCACGTCGATCTTCTCGGCGCGGAAGAGATCTCTGAGCTGGCGCCGGAGCCGCCACCCGGTGGTCACCCGCGCGAACGAGCCGGCGCTGTAGATCACCCGGCTCGTGCCCACGCGTCGCACGAACGGCTCGTCCCGCGCGTATTCGTGCGCATCGGGCGAGCCCACCGGCATCCGCATGTGCGACGTGATGACGATCGTGTGGTGTCCCGCGGCGTTGAACACTTTGGCCAGGTTGTGGACGTGCTCGGTGACGCCGCCGAGGTGGGGATAGTAGAACTCGGTGACCAGCGCTATCCGCATGCTGCGCGCCTACCTCCCGAAGAGCCGAGCGGGCTGCTGGCAAGAAAGTGGCCAGCCCCTTTGCCTCGCCACAGTCGGCGATGCGGGACTTTCTGTCCCGGAAGGATGTACGGGCCCATGCCAGATTGTCCAGCAAACTCGCCCGCGGATGACATCGATGCCCGGGCTCTTAGATTCCACGCGGCACCGACCAGGGGCGGCAATCGGAGTGGGAATTCAGCAACTGCTCATCGATCACGGGATCGCGGCCATCGTCCTCGGGGCCGCGATCGAGGGCGACTTCACCATGGTCCTCGCGGGCGTGGTGGCGCATCTCGGCTATTTCCCGTTCCCGGTCGCGGTGGGTGCCGCGGCCGTCGGAAGCTTTCTCGGCGATTGTTGCTGGTACGCCCTCGGCCGTTCCCACACCGGCCGGTTTCGCTCCGGCCAGTTCTACCGCAAGGTGGGACCGAAGATCGAGCAGGTCGCCCGTCGGGTCGGGGTGTGGCAGCTCGTGGCCGCGCGATTCGTCTACGGCACCAAGGTCGCCAGCATGTACTTCTGGGGGCTGCACGGGCTCCGGTTCGCCCGCTTCGCCCTGGTCGATGCCGTCGGGTGCACGCTCGGCGCCGGCGCGTTCGTCGGGCTCGGATACCTCATCGGCAACGGCGCGGAGGTCGTGGTCGGCCGAGTCAAGCGGCTCGAAGTGGCCGTGATCGGGGCGCTCGTCATAGCCGCGCTCGTCCTCGTTGCAATCAAGATCGCCGCGCGCCGGCGCGCCGGCTCGGACAGCGCCACGCCGTAAGCTTGCCTCTCCTCTCAGCCATGGCGACTTTTCCGACATGCTCGCCGATCGCGTGCTCGCTGATCTGTTGGCCGGCCGCACGGCGGCCGTGGCTCGCGCGATCTCTGTGGTGGAGAACGGCCAGCCCGGCTTCGAGGCGCTGCTGGCCGGCGTCCACCCGCACCTCGGCCGCGCGCGGCGTATCGGGCTCACCGGCCCGCCCGGCGCCGGCAAGTCGACGCTCGCCGAACGTCTCGTCGCGGCGTACCGCGCCCGCGATCTTTCGGTGGCCGTCGTGGCCGTGGATCCGACCAGCCCGTTCACCGGTGGCGCGCTGCTCGGCGACCGCATCCGCATGGAGGCGGTGGCGCTCGATGCGGGCGTGTTCATCCGGTCCATGGCGAGCCGCGGCTCGCTCGGCGGTCTCGCCACCACGACGCGCGAAGTGTGCGACTTGCTGGACGCGGCGGGGTTTGCGCGGATCGTAGTCGAGACCGTCGGTGTCGGACAGGCGGAACTCGACGTCGCCCTCATGGCCGACACCACGGCGCTCGTGCTCGTGCCCGAGTCGGGCGATGGCATCCAGACGCTCAAGTCCGGCATCATGGAGGCGGCCGACCTGTTCGTCGTGAACAAGGCCGATCGCCCCGGCGCCGAGAAGCTCGGCCATGAGATCGAGGTGATGCTCGGAATCCGGTCAGGCGGCCGGCGGGTTCGCCCCGCCACCGCGTGGACCCCGCCGGTCCTGCTCACCAACGCCGCGCGCGGCGACGGCGTGGATCCGCTGGTCGACGCGCTCGACCGGCATCACGGGTGGCTCGTGCAGTCGGGCGAGCTGGAGCGGCGCCGGCGCGACCGTCTGCTCGTGCGGACGCGCGAGGTCGTGGAGCGCGCCGCACGGCGCTGGCTGTGGTCGGAGACCACGGCCGAGCGGCTGGTGGGCGAACGCCTGGGCGAAATCGCTGAAGGCCGCCTGAGTCCCTACGAGGTGGCGGCCGAGATCATCGAAGGCCTGCGGCAAGGCGAACGGGTATGACGACCTGGCACATCGAGTCGGGCGAGCAACGCGCCGCGGAGCTCGAGCGGCTCCGAGCCGAGGTGAGCGCCTGGCGGGCGGCCGCCGCGCGCCAGCCACTCCGCACCGACGCCGATTTCACCACCGTCTCCGGTCGCGAGGTCGAATCGGTCTACACGCCGGTCGATCTCGCCGAGCCGACCGACCCCGCGAGCCTGCCGGGCGAGTATCCCTATACCCGCGGCATCCACCAGACGATGTACCGCGGGCGGCTCTGGACGATGCGCCAGTTCGCCGGCTTCGGCACGGCTCAGGACACCAACGAACGCTACAAGTTCCTGCTCGCGCGGGGGCAGACCGGGCTCTCGGTCGCGTTCGATTTTCCGACGCTCATGGGCTACGATTCCGATCATCCCCGGGCCGAGGGCGAGGTGGGGATGTGCGGCGTGGCAGTGTCGAGCCTCGCGGACATGGAGACGCTCTTCGACGGCATCCCGCTCGACCAGGTGTCGACGTCGATGACGATCAACGGGCCGGCAGCCATCCTTTTCTGCTTCTACGTCGCGGCGGCCGAGCGGCAGGGCGTGCCGATCGCCGAGCTCAGGGGGACGATCCAGAACGACATCCTCAAGGAGTACATGGCGCAGCACGCCTGGATCTATCCCGCGGAGCCCGCGCTCAAGATCATCGTCGATCTCTTCGACTGGGCCGCCGAGCACACGCCCAAGTGGAATACGATTTCGATCAGCGGGTACCACATTCGCGAGGCCGGCGCCACCGCGGCGCAGGAGCTGGCGTTCACGCTCGCGAACGGCTTTTGCTACGTCGAGCACGGCATCGCGCGCGGGCTCGACGTCGATCGCTTCGCGCCCCAGCTCTCGTTCTTCTGGGACGTGCACAACGATTTCTTCGAGGAGATCGCCAAGCTGCGGGCCGCGCGCCGGATCTGGGCCCGGGCCATGCGCGAGCGCTACGGGGCGCGCGATCCGCGAAGCTGGAAGATGCGCTTCCATTGTCAGACGGCGGGTGTGACCCTCACCGCCCAGCAGCCGCACAACAACATCGTGCGCGTGGCATATCAGGCGCTCGCGGCGGTGCTGGGCGGCACGCAGTCGCTCCACACCAATGCGCTCGACGAGACGCTGGCGCTGCCGACCGAGGAGTCGGTGCGGATCGCGCTCCGTACCCAGCAGATCCTCGCGTACGAGACCGGCGTCGCCAATGTCGCCGACCCGCTCGGCGGCTCCTACCTGGTGGAGGCGCTCACCGACGACCTCGAGCGCGAGGCGCGGGGGCTCTTCGCCGAGATCGACGCGCAGGGCGGAGTCGTCGCCGCCATCGAGTCGGGATGGTTCCAGCGCCAGATCGCCCGTTCCTCCACCCGCTTCCAGAACGAGGCGGAGCAGGGGCGGCGGGTAATCGTCGGCGTGAACGAGTTCCTGGAAGACTCCGAGGGGCCGGTCGAGATCCTCAAGGTCGGCGCCGACGCCGAACGCACCCAGCGCGAGCGCCTGGCCACCCTGCGCGCCACGCGCGACGAGCGGCGCGTCGCCGAGCGGCTGGCGGCGCTTGGCGCCGCGGCCGCCGCCAATCAGAACATCATTCCCGCTATGCTGGACTGCGCGCGCGCGTACTGCACGCTGTTCGAGATCCGGCATGTGCTGGAGCGGATTTACGGGAGCTATCGTGAGCCGATCTTCTTCTGAAGCAGGCCTGGCCGGCGCCCTCGCCACGGCACTGCGCTGGCCCCAGGTCGAGCGGCGGGGGAGGACGGCATCGGGCACGCCCACCGTCGCCATTGCCGCGCAGCTCGACCGCCTGACCCGCATCCGGTCCGACGAGCACCGCGTGGTCTCCTGCTATCTCAAGCTGGAGCCGCGCGACCGCGCGCGCGGCAAGTATCTGATCAAGCTCAGGAACCGGGTCCGCCAGGCGATGGCGGCGCTTCCGCGTCTGGGTCTCGAGCGCGCTGCCGCCGAAGAGGTGAAACACGACCTCGGCCGCGTCGTGGATCACCTGCGCGACCCCGCACACCTGCCGCCGGGCCATGGC
Source organism: Gemmatimonadales bacterium (assembly GCA_036279355.1). Taxonomy (NCBI): domain Bacteria; kingdom Pseudomonadati; phylum Gemmatimonadota; class Gemmatimonadia; order Gemmatimonadales; species Gemmatimonadales bacterium. The sequence continues at coordinate 37,543 of DASUJH010000020.1, read as the reverse complement.
CTTGCCGCGTTTGCCTCGGAGGCGCTCGAGCTGTTCGAGGTGCTGCCGCTGCCGGTGGTGCACCGCTCGCGCCTCGGGATCGATCGCACGCCGCTCGTACGCGAGCTCGCGTCGATAGAGGAGGAGTTCGGGCGGATGCTCACCGTGGTGCTGGATCGCACCGGTGCGCGTTTCTTCGAGGTGACCGCGTACGAGGCCGTCGAGCTCCCGGGCCTCCGCGCGGACAGCACGCGCGGGGGCCGCTTTCGCGGCGACCAGAGCGGCCCCGGATGGGGCGAGCACAGCTATCACAACCGGATCCGCGAAGAGAAGCACCGGCACTTCGAGGCGATCGCGCGCGAGCTGTTCGAGCTGGACCGCCGCCGCGCGGCGCAGGGCATCGTGCTGGCCGGACCCGGAAACGAGGCGGGCGCCGCGCGGCCGTTCCTGCATACCTATCTTGCCGGGCGAGTCCGCGGCACCGGCAAGCTCAATCCCAAGGAAGCGACACCGGCCCAGGTACACGCCCTCACGTTGCAGGTGCGGGAGGCGTGGGAGCGCGCCTCCGAGCGCGAAGACGTCGCCGAGATGCACGAGCGCCTGGGTGCCGGCTGGGCCGTGAACGGAATCACGCCCACGCTCAAGGCACTCGCGCGCGGACAGGTGCGCACGCTGCTGGTGCAGCCCGACGCGACCATGCCGGGCTTTCGCTGCGGCGACTCCGGCCGACTCGCCCTCACCGAGCGCGAGTGCCGGGGCGAGGGCGAGCCGATCCCCGTGCTCGACGTGGTGGACGATGCGATGGAAGAGGGCCTCCGCCAGGGAGTGCATGTGAACGTGATCTATGACGCCGAGGCGTCGGGCCACGTCGATGGCCTGGCTGGCCTCCTCCGGTTCCGCTGATGCCCGCACCGCTCACCGCACCGCCGCTGCCGCGGCCGATTCGTGTCCTCGTCGCCAAGCCCGGCCTCGACGGGCACGACCGCGGCGCCAAGGTGGTGGCCGCGGCACTTCGCGATGCCGGCATGGAGGTGATCTACACCGGGCTGCATCAGACGCCCGAGATGATCGCGGCGGCCGCGGTGCAGGAAGATGTCGACGTGGTCGGGCTTTCGATTCTTTCGGGCGCGCACATGACGCTCTTCCCGCGGGTCCGCCAGCTCCTGGCCGACCAGGGCCGCGCCGATGTCCTCGTTACCGGCGGCGGCATCATTCCGCGCGAGGACATGGACGCGCTGCACGCGCTCGGCATCGGCCGGCTGTTCGGTCCCGGCACCACGACGAGCGAGTTGGTCGACTACATCCGCGCCTGGGCCGCGGATCACCTGTCGGCGTGAGCGCGCTGCGAGCGGTCCCCCGGTGAGCGCGCCCACCGCCTCCGGCCGGCCCAGCCGGCTGCGGCAGCTCACCGACGAGTATCGCCGCCTCGCGGCCAAGCTCCAGCAGGGAGGGGGCGCCGAGCGGGTGGCGCGGATGCACCGGCAGGGCAAGCTCTCCCCGCGCGAGCGGGTGCAGCGGCTGCTCGATCCCGGCGCCCCCTGGTTCGAAATCGGGTTGCTGGTGGCGCACGATCGCTACGAGGGTCAGGCGCCGGGCGCCGGCGTCATCACCGGCGTCGGCGTGATCGAGGGGCGCGAGTCCGTCGTGGTGGCCAACGATGCCACGGTGAAGGCGGGCTCCTGGTGGCCCGAGACGATCACGAAAATGCTGCGGGCGCAGGAGGTCGCCATGCGCCAGCGCATCCCGATCGTGTATCTGGTCGACAGCGCGGGCGTCAACCTGCCGTATCAGGGCGGCGTCTTTCCCGGGCAGTACGGCGCCGCGCGGATCTTCTACTACAACTCGATCATGCGGCGCTACCTGCACGTGCCCCAGATCAGCGCGGTCATGGGGAGCTGCATCGCGGGCGGCGCGTACCTCCCCGCGCTTTCCGATGTGATCTTCATGGTCGAGGGCACGAGCTTCATGGGCCTGGGCGGCCCCAATCTCGTGAAGGGCGCCACCGGCCAGACCATCGACGCCGAATCGCTCGGCGGCGCCCGCACCCACACCGAGGTGAGCGCCGTCGCGCACTACCGCGTAGCCGACGACACCGAGTGCCTCGCGCGCATCCGCGAGTACGTCGGGCGGCTGCCGCGCGCGGACGGGGCGCATCCTCGCGTGCGCGCGGCGCAGCCGCCGGCCCGCCCGGCCGCCGAGCTGTACGACGTCCTGCCGAAGGACCACCGGCTCTCCTACGATGCCCACCACCTGCTCGCGTGCCTGCTCGACGGCGGCGAGCTGGACGAGTTCCAGCCCGACGTCGCGCGGGAGATGATCTGCGGGCACGGCCATATCGGGGGGTGGCCGCTCGCCGTGATTGCCAACCAGCGCGGTGTGATCAAGGGCCGCGCGGGGGAGCGTCCTCGTTTCGGCGGCATCGTCTACGCCGGGAGCGCGGAAAAGGTCGCCTACTTCATCGAGACCGCAAGCCGCGAGCGGATGCCCATTCTTTTCGTCCAGGACGTGAGCGGCTTCATGGTGGGTCCGGAGGCCGAGCACGCCGGCATCATCCGCGCGGGGGCGCGGTTCGTCGAGGCGATGGCGACCGCGGTGTCGCCCAAGATCGTCCTCACGGTGAACCACGCGTCCGGCGCCGGCTACTACGCGATGGCGGGGCAGGGCTTCGACCCCGACTTCATCCTTTCCTGGCCGACCGGCCGTATGGGGGTGATGGAAGGCGAGGCGGCGGTGATGGCGGTGCACGGGCCCGATCTCGAAAAGGCGCGGAAGTCGGGCGAGCCGCTGGCGCCTGACCGTCAGGCCGCGGTGGATGCCATGCGCGCCGATTACGAGGAGCAGCTCGATGCCCGCTTTGCGGGTGCGCGCGGCTTCGTCGACGCCATCGTGACACCTGACGAAACCCGCGACCAGCTCGCTTTCCTGCTCCAGGTCGTCGCCAACTACGCCGGCCCGCATCTGGGTCCCTTCGTGCTGCCACCGCTCGACGCCGCCTGCCGGTGAGGAACTGCATGTCCCCGTCACGTCTTCTGCCGATCGCCCTCGGCCTCCTCGCCGCATGCTCGAGCGCGCCGCCGGCGTCTTCTCCCGCGCCGAGTCCTGCGCCCCGTCCCAACGCGGAGCCGTCCCACGCTCCGCCGCCCGCCAAGCCCACGATGGATCCGGCGGCGCGCGAGCGTGCGAACATCACCGTCCACCGTGACACCATCCCGGTCCCGGAGCCCAACCGGGTCGCCCCGCCCCAGCTGGCCTATCAACGCGGGCTCATGGCGCTCGCATCCACCGGGGTGGACGCCTTTCTGCGCGATCACCCCACCGCCGATGGGCGCGGCGTGCTGATCGGCATTCTGGACACCGGCATCGATCCGTCGGTGCCCGGCCTGAGCCTCACCACGACCGGCGAGCGCAAGGTCCTCGACCTCCGCGACTTTTCCGGCGAAGGCGCCGTGGCGCTGACGCGAATCGCCCCCAGCGGCGACAGCGTCGTCGTGGCTGGGCATGCCCTCGCCGGGTTCTCCCGCGTCGCGGCACTTGCCGGACGCGGCGACGTGTGGGGCGGAGCCATCCGCGAGATCCCGCTCGGCGATCCACCTGCGTCGGATCTCAACGGCAACGGCACCGCGGGCGACACGTTGCCCGTCGTCGTCGCGCGCGCGAGCGATGGCTGGGTTCTCTTCGCCGACACCGACGGCGACGGCTCGCTCGCCAACGAGCGGCCGATCCACGACTACCTCGTGGCCGGCGAAACCTTTGGCTGGCGCGGCCCGGGGCGCGCGGCGCCGGTCGCAATCGCGGTCAATTTCTCCGGCACCGGCAACGAACCGGCGCTCGATCTTTTCTTCGACACGAGCAGCCACGGCACCTTCGTGTCGGGCGTCGCGGCGGGCCACGATCTCTACGGGGTGAAGGGGTTCGATGGCGTGGCGCCGGGCGCGCAACTCCTCGGCCTCAAGATCGCCAACGACGCGCAGGGCGGCATCACAACCACGGGGAGCATGATGCGCGCGATCGACTACGCCATCCGATTCGCCGGCAGGCGCCGGATGCCGCTCGTGCTCAACATGAGCTTTGGCGTGGGCAACGAGCAGGAGGGCGACGCCCGCATCGACGCACTGGTGGACTCGGTGCTAGCCGCGCATCCGGACCTCGTGTTCACGATCAGCGCGGGGAACGACGGCCCCGGGCTATCCACCATCGGCTTTCCCGGCTCCGCGGCGCGCGCGCTCACCGCGGGCGCGACGCTGCCGGGCGTCTTTCTGCCAGGCACTTTCGGGCCGCCAGCCGATCAGCTCGCTCCATTCAGCGCCCGCGGCGGTGAGCTGGCCAAGCCTGACGTGATCGCGCCGGGATTCGCCTACTCGACCGTGCCACGCTACAACGCGGGCGAGGAGATCAAGGAGGGGACCAGCTTCTCGGCCCCGCACACGGCGGGGCTCGCGGCGCTGCTCCGCTCGGCGCTCGTACAGGCGAACGTCTCGGCCGACGCGCACGCCATCAAGCAGGCGCTCATGGTGACCGCACGGCCGCAAGGCGGCTTCGCTTTCATCGCCGAAGGCGCCGGGCTCCCCGACGTGAACGCGGCGCTCGCCTGGCTCCGACAGGGGCACAACGTGGCCGACGTCGGCGTGCGGGCGCTCGGTGGCCACGGCGCCACGGCGGCGTACCGGGGCCAGGGCCTCGCGTCGGCGGGCGACACGCTGCAGGGTTTCGAGTTGGTGCCGGAAGGCGGCGCGCCGGACAGCTTCAGACTTCGCTCCAACGCGCCGTGGCTGGTGGCGCCCGCAAGCGCTGCGCTTGGAGGCTCCAGGTCCACCGTGACGCTCCGATACAAGGCCGCCGCGCTGCGCACGCCCGGCACGTACACCGGCCTCGTGAGCGGCTGGACGGCCGATACTGCGGCCGGCCCCGCGTTCCGGCTCGTCAACACCGTGGTAGTGCCGTTCCCGGCCGCGAACGCGGAACTCGCCTCGTCGGCGCAGCTCGCGCCGGGCGCCGAGCGGCGGGCGTCGTTCCTCGCCGACAGCGCGCGGCCCTTCATCGTGCGGGTTGCCACGGCAAGCCCGCTGCAGCACGCCATCGCGGCGCTGCACGAACCCGACGGCATGCCTTTCCGCAACGGGCAGCAACAGGAGGCGAGCGCCGATTCGGGCGCCGCCGTGTTCCGCGTCGACGCCCGCGACGTCGTGCCGGGCGCCTACGAGGCCGTTGCGGTCGGATTCCCGACGGCCGGGAGCACCGTGTCCATGCGGGTCGAACAGTCGCCGGTGCGGGTCACCACGCGGGCGGACGGCGCGGGGCTCGCCGCGACGCTCGCAAACGCCACCCGGCAGCCGGTCACCGCGCGCGTGGGGCTCGCGCTCGCAGGCGCGGAGCGGAGCGAAGCGGTCACCTCGCAGGGTGGCGATACCGTGCGGATCCCGTTCACCGCGCCGGCCTGGGCGCGCCGCGCCGAGGTCGACATCGCGATGGCGCCGGCGCAGTGGGAGCGGTTCACCGATTTCGGCGTCACGCTGTTCGATTCGACCGGGCGCCAGATCGCCAAGCTTCCGCTCAACTACGCGTTCGGGCGCTTGCAGGCTCCGCTGCCGCCGGATCGGGCGGCGCGTCCCGTCGCGCTGGAGTTGTTCCCCGGCCTTGCCGAGCGCGGCTCGAGCGAGACGTGGAAGGCGCGGGTGACGATCCGCCTCTACGCCGACTCGGCCACGGCCCCCGCGCGTTCCGCCGACGCGCGGACTGCGCTCACGATTCCACCGGGTGACGCGCGCACGGCCACGCTCGCGGCGCCGCGGCTCCCGTGGCCGCTTCCGGAGCGCTTCCACCCGCTCGGCGTCGTGGTCGTGCGGGGCGCGCGCGGCCAGTTCTGGACTCGTGAAACCGCGCTCGGCAATGCCGCGCAGGGCGAGGCGCCGCGGTGAAGCGACGCGTGGTACGCGTCGCGGCGGGGCAGGGGTTCTGGGGCGACTGGCTGGAGGCGCCGGTGAGGCAAGTCGAGCGCGGACCCATCGACTATCTCATGCTCGACTACCTGGCCGAAGTCACCATGTCGATCTTGCAGAAGCAGAAGTCGCGCGATCCGTCCGCCGGCTACGCCCGCGATTTCGTGCCCCTCATGGAGCGGATCCTCCCGCGCGTGGCGCAGCGCGGTATCAAGGTCACCTCGAACGCGGGGGGCGTGAATCCGCGCGGCTGCGCGGAAGCGGTGCGCGCGGTCGCGCGCCGGCTCGGATTCGCGGGCCGGTTGCGCGTCGCGCTCGTCACCGGGGATGACATCCTGCCGCGGCTCGACGAGCTGCTCGCGCGCGGGCACGAGCTCAGGGATCTCGACACCGGCCGGCCGCTCTCGACGGTGCGCGACCGGGTGCAATCGGCCAACGCTTACCTCGGCATGGCGCCGATCGTCGAGGCGCTCGGCGCCGGCGCCGATGTGGTCGTGACGGGGCGCGTGACCGATACGGGCCTCACCTTGGGACCGCTGGTGCACGAGTTCGGCTGGGCCGCCGACGATTGGGACCGGATCGCGGCCGGCACCGTGGCGGGGCACATCATCGAGTGCGGAGCGCAGTGCTCGGGCGGCAACCTGCTCAAGGGATGGCAGCGGGTGAAAGGGCTGGCCGATCCCGGGTTCCCTATCGTCGAGGCGTCGCCCGACGGCACGTTCGTGGTCACCAAGCACCGCCGGAGCGGCGGCGTCGTGTCGGTCGCATCGGTGACCGAGCAACTGGTCTACGAGATGGGCGATCCCCGCAATTACATCACGCCCGACGGGGTGGCCGACTTCACCAGCATCAAGCTGCGCCAGGCGGGCAAGGATCGTGTGGAGGTGAGCGGGGTGCGCGGCGGTCCGCGCACCGGCATGCTCAAGGTGAGTATCGCGTACTTCTACGGCTATAAGGCTGTCGGCACGCTGGTCTACGCCTGGCCCGACGCTTACGCCAAGGCCCGCGCCGCCGACCGCATTCTGCGCGCCCGCCTGGCGGACCTGGGGCTCAAGTTCGAGCAGGTGCTCACCGAGTTCGTGGGCGCCGGCGCGACGCACGGGCGCCTGGCCGGCCCGCCCGATCCCGAGGCGCCCGAGGTGCAGTTGCGCGTCGGTGTGCGCGCGCGCGAGCGGGCGCCGGTCGAGCGGTTCACCCGGGAAATCGCACCGCTCGTCCTCACCGGGCCGCCGAGCGTCACCGGGTTTGCCGGCGGCCGGCCGGCAGTGGAAGAGATCGTCGCCTACTGGCCCGCGCTCATCGATCGGCGCGAGATCGAGCCGCACGTGAGGGTGGAGATCCTCGACGCATGACTACCGTGCCGGTGCAGCTCCGCTATCTGGCCCACGCCCGCTCGGGCGACAAGGGCAACACGGCCAACGTGGGTCTCATCGCCCTCACGCCGTCACTCTATGGCCTGCTCGACCGCGAGGTTACGGCGGCGCGCGTGGCGCGCCACTTTCGCGGCATGGTGAGCCGGGTTGAGCGTTTCGAGCTGCCGAACCTCCATGCGCTCAACTTTCTGCTGTACGACGCACTGGATGGGGGCGGCACGCTCTCCCTCAAGACCGACGCGCAGGGCAAGGTGTATTCGACGGCGCTGCTCCGCATGACCATTCGGGTTCCGCGCGCGCTGGCGCGCCGTCTCACGCATGGCGGGATGGCCGGCAGCGTCCGCCGCCTTGCGAAGCCGTTCACGCGCGGCCGCGCATGAGTGATTCGCTGCGGCGCGCCTGCGCGGACGGGGTGCTCTCGCTCACCCTCGACCGTCCGGCCAAGCGCAATGCGCTGGACAAGGCGCTGGTGGCCGAGCTGCACGCCGCCATCGACCATGCCGAGCTCGATGCCGGCGTGCGAGTCGTGGCCCTGACCGGTGCCGGGCGGGATTTCTGCGCCGGCGCCGACCTCGCGGAGCTGCTCGCCTCGGTCGATCGCACGCTCGACGAGAACGAGGCGGCGGCGCTCGAATTGGGCACGCTCTTCCTCAAGTTCCGCCGGCTACCCAAGCCGATCGTCGCGTTGGTCAGGGGAAATGCACTTGCCGGCGGCTGTGGACTCGCCACCGCCTGCGACCTCGTCCTTGCCGCCGAGAGTGCGCGGCTGGGCTATCCCGAAATTCAACGCGGTTTCGTACCGGCGATGGTGATGGCGCTCCTGCGCCGCCTGGTCGGGGAGCGGGTCGCGTTCGATCTGGTCGCCACGGGGCGCCTCCTGTCGGCAGCGGAGGCGCAGGCGCTTGGGCTCGTGTCGCGCACGCTCGCGGACGATCGATTCGATGCCGATGCCGAGCAGATCCTGGCCGGGCTCGCCGACGCGAGCGGCACCGCGCTCGCCCTCACGAAGCAACTGCTCTACGACCTCGACGGCCGCGGGGTCGAAGATGGAATCCGGCTCGGGGCCCGGGTCAACGCGGTCGCACGCGCTACCCCCGACTTCCCAACCCAGGTCGCGCGCTTCCTCCAGCGATGAACCGATGGAAGCACGGCCTCGGCATGGCCGGCGTCACCGTAGCGGTCCTGGCAGTCATCACCGAGCAACCGCTTGCAGTGTGGATTGCCATCGCGTTGCTCGCTGCATCGCTCGCCCTCCGTCTCATCGAGCGGACTCGCCGCCGCCGGCTGGCCCGCGCGCGAGACAGCGTGTCCGACGGCCGGGACGAATAGCCGGCCAAACTGGCTCCCGCCGCCCCTTTCACCGCCCATCCAACGACTTGGCTCCGCGCCGCCGCTGGCAGAAAGCTTGCACGGGGCGGCGGCACTTTCCCAGATTGCTCGTGGCGATCGCGACAGTGACCGGAAACAAGGAGATGGGATGATGAGAGGCATGATCAGAACTATGATGGCGGCGGGGTGTCTGGTCGTGGCGGGCGCCGTTACCGCCGAGGCGCAGACGCCGGTGCAGTTCGGCGTTGGTGGCGGGGTGTCGATCCCGACGGGGTCGACGAGCGATGGCCTCAAGCTCGGATTCAACGGGCAGGCGCTCGTGCGGTTCACTCCGCCGGCCAGCCCGGTCGGGTTCCAGATCGACGGCATGTATCAGCAGTTCAAGGCAAAGACCAACACGTTCGGGCTCGACAAGGATCAGATCATCAGCGGTACTGCCGACGTGGTGTACGACTTCCCGGTGTCTGAGGAAACCCGGATCCGCCCGTATCTGATCGGCGGCGGCGGGGTGTACAACCTGAAGAGCAAGTTCACTGACGGCTCGTCGGGCTCGGACACCAAGTTCGGCCTCAACGCCGGTGCGGGCTTCGACTTCGGCGTGAGCGGCGCGACCATCTACGCGGAGGGCCGGTTCCATAACGTGTTCGTCACCGGCTCGGACGTGAAGTTCATTCCGATCACGGTGGGCGTCAAATTCGGTGGCCGGTAACACCGCGGGCACGTGCTCGGGCATCCGCCTCACCCCTCGGGGTGGGGCGGTTTGCTTTCGGGCCCCGGGCGCGGACTTGACGGGCGGTGCACAATTGTGAATCGTTGAATAACGGCGCGCCCCCAAACCGGCGGCGCCACACATCGGCTCGAAGCGGCATCTCCGAGGCGGCATTTCCGGCAAGGAGGGCGTGAGATGGGTGCAGTGCGCACGATCGCGTTGGGCCTCGTGGTGAGCCTTGCGGCGGCGGCCACCGCCAGCGCCCAGTCGCCGTTCACCTTCGGCTTGGGCGGCGGACTTACGCTGCCGGCCAATGGCGCCGCCGCGGACCTGGGCCTGGGATCAGCTTCCTTCGGCTCGGGCTGGCAGGGCATGGGGTTGCTGCAGGTTCACCCCTTCGGGCGCTTGGGCTTCCAGCTCGACGGCACCTACCGGCCATTCGGCTCCGCCGGCGTTCCCGTAGGCGGCGAACTGTTCAACGGCACCGCGAACATCCTCTACGAGTTCGGTCGAACCCGGACATCCAAGGTCATTCCCTACGTGATCGGCGGCGCCGGCGTCTACAGCTTTCGGAGCCGGGGGCCCGACGACACGTCGACCCTCTTCGGCCTGAACGGCGGCGCGGGCATCAACCTGCGGCTCTTCGGCCCCGGCTCGCTCTTCCTCGAGAGCCGCTTTCACAACGTGTTCGGTGCCGGCCTCTCGGGCGACGGCTCCGCGCATCTCATTCCGATCACGGCCGGGTTCAAGTTCTCCGGGCCCTGATTTCCACCGCGGGATTGTGTCCGGCGTCGCTGCGCCGACTTAACTACATCTCACACCTTCCCTTCGCCTGCCCCGGACCGAAATCCGGCCGGGGTCATGCCGGACGGCTGGAGTGCTGCCGTCTGGACATTCCGTTCGGGAGGATATGGGTATGCGATGCGGTTGGCGGTCTGTGGCTTTTCCCCTGGCGATCTGCTTGGCTCTTCCGGCTACGCCCGCAATGGCGCAGTCGACAACGCGGTCCGGAACGGACACCACCTACACGCGGACCCACCTGGATACGACGTACACGACCACGGACGAGGGCGGCTCGACCTCTCCGGTCAAGTTCGGCATCGGCGGCGGACTAGCGGTCCCGCTCGGCACGCTCAATAGCCAGGACAAGCTGGGTTGGCATGGACAGGCATACGTCCGCTTCCGGCCGTCGGGCAGCCCGATCGGCTTCCAGGTGGATGGCAACTATGCGCAGTTGAAGCTCGAGCCCGGGATCCCGGGCTTTCCAGGCAAGACCCAGATCATCGATGGCACAGCCGATATCGTCTTCACGATTCCAACATCGACCGAGACGGTGGTAAAGCCCTATCTCCTCGGCGGTGCCGGGATCTACCGGCTCGAGATCAACCCCGACGACGAGTCGCTCAGGAACCGCCACGTGACCAAATTCGGGCTCAACGGCGGCGCCGGTCTCGACTTCGGAAACGGCCCGGTGACGTTCTTTGCCGAAGGGCGCTTCCATAACATCTTCAGCGGTACGCTCGACAACATCGGCGGTACGTCGAACGCGAGCCTGATCCTCGCCACGATCGGGGTCCAGTTCGGCGGCCAGTAGAGCGCATTTCCGCGCGCCGATGCGCGCGATCCTGGTAGCACCGGACGCCCCCGATTCCGCAATGGTCGGGGGTGTCTTCATTCGGCGATGCAGCGCGATTGCTGCGCCACCACTTCGGATACGATGCGTTCAGGCCGGCGCAGGCGCGGGTGGTTCACGCCGTGCTGGCCGGGCGCGACGTGCTTGCGGTGCTGCCCACGGGCGGCGGGAAGTCGATCTGCTTCCAGGTGCCCGCGCTCGCCAAAGGTGGAATCGCGATCGTCGTTTGCCCCCTCATCTCTCTCATGCAGGACCAGGTTGCGGCGGCGTGCGCGCGGGGCATTCCCGCCGCCGCGTTACACAGCGGTCTCGATGCCGCCGAGCAGTCGGCGCTTCTTACCCGCGCCGGCAGCGGTGCGCTCAGGCTGCTCTATCTCTCGCCCGAGCGGCTGGCCCGGAGCGCCGGCCAACTGCGCGCAATCCTCGGCGTGCCCACTCTCTTCGTCGTGGACGAGGCGCACTGCATCGTCGAATGGGGCGAGGACTTCCGGCCGAGTTACCGCCGGCTCCGCGAGGCGCGTTGGCGCTTGGGCCAGCCGCAGGCGCTGGCACTTACCGCCACCGCCACGCCGGACACTCGCGAGGCGATCGTCAAGGCGCTCGCGCTCGGCCGTCGCTACGGCCGCGGGCCGGAGGGATGCGAGCAGCAGCTTGGCTCGTTCGACCGTCCGAACCTCTGGCTCGGCGTCATTCGGGTGCGGGACGAGCGCGAGCGCCTGACCCGGCTGAACGCGCTGCTCGACACCGATGATGGCACGGCCCTCGTCTATGCGCCCACCCGGGGCAGCACCGAGCGGGTCGCCGCATCGCTCCGCGATGCCGGCTTTCGCGCCGCGGCCTACCACGCGGGGCTCCCGCGCGAGCGTCGGGCAGCGGTGCTCCGGGGATTCCTGGCAGACGAGCTCAAGGTCGTCGTCGCCACCTGCGCATTCGGGATGGGCATCGACAAGCCTGATGTCCGCCTTGTCGTGCATTGGACCGTGCCCGCGACGCCCGAGTCCTACTTCCAGGAGGCGGGGCGCGCGGGGCGCGACGGGCGACTGAGCCGCTGCGTCGTGCTCTGGCGGCCGGACGACACCGCCATCCATCGCCGCCAGCTCGACGTGACCTTTCCGGCCCCGGTTCTCGTGGAGCGGGCGTGGCGCGAGCCGACCGCGGCGCGCCGGCTGCCGAGCAGCGTTGCGGCCTCCGTCGAGCGGCTGCGCGGCGAGTTGGACCCCGACCGCGGGCCGGTGAACTGGCGACCGGTGCTGCGCCGCCGGCAGCGCGCCGCCGCGCGCTTACAGGTGATGGAGCGCTACCTCAGCGGCGCCGGCTGCCGCCGCGCCGCGCTGCTCGGGTACTTCGGCGAGCGCGCACCGCACCGCTGCGCCGGCTGCGACGGCTGCGCGCCCCCGCGGGTGGCTGCCCGGCTGCCGGCTGCGGCGGCCGAGCGACTGCGGCGCCTTCAGGGCGCCTTTGCCGGTCGACCAGGTGCGTGGGGAGGCGCATTGCTGGAGCCGCCGACCCTCGTGCGCCTCGCGCTGCATCCGCCGGATGGTCCCGAGGCGCTGGCCGCCGTGCCCGGCGTTGGGCCGGTGATCGCGGAGCGATACGGGCGCACCATCCTCCGTGCGTTGGCGCCGGGCCGGGGTGCGGTCCAAGCGCCGTAGCCGGTCGGGTTTCGGGCCCGGGCTGGTTATATTGGTGGCGCGCCCGCCGGTCCCGTCCACCCCAACCGACCCACATGGATCTCTCGCTCTACTTCACCGAGCAACACTATCAGGTGCGCGACATGGTGCGCGAGTTCGCGCGCGCGGAAATCGCGCCTGTCGCCCGCGAGCTCGATCGGACCTCCGCCTTTCCGTGGGACAACATCCGGAAGATGGGTGAGCTCGGCCTGCTGGGCGTGCCGTGGAGCGAGGAGCTGGGCGGCGCGGGCATGGATCAGCTCGCGTACTACATCACCATCCACGAGATGGCCAAGGTGGACGCGAGCCACGCGCTCACCGTGAGCGCGCATACCAATCTCGGCACTTCGCCGATCGTGGAATTCGGCACCGACGAACAGCGGCGGCGCTACGTGCCCCTCCTCGCCGCCGGGCGCGTGCTCGGCGGCTTTGGCCTCACCGAGCCGGGTGCCGGCAGCGACGCGGGCGGCACCGCCAGCACCGCCGTCGACCGCGGCGATCACTACCTGCTCAACGGCTCCAAGATCTTCATCACCCACGCGGGCGTGGGTGAGATCTTTTCCGTCACGGCGCGGACCACGCCCGGCCCCGGCAGTCGCGGGATCACCAGCTTCATCGTCACCAAGGACACCGTAGACCTCGCCGAAGCGCGGCGCGTCGGCGTGGGCCACTGCGACGATCTGCCCAAGACGCCGGGAGTCCGGGCCGGCAAGAAGGAAGACAAGATGGGATGGCGGGCGAGCGACACGCGCGAGCTCGCCTTCGAAGATGCCGTCGTCCCCAAGGAAAATGTGCTGGGCAAGCCCGGCGAAGGGTTCGTCAACTTTCTCCGGACGCTCGACGCCGGCCGGATCGGCATTGCGGCGCTGTCGCTCGGCATCGCGGAAGGCGCGTATGACGAGGCGCTCAGGTACGCCGGCGTGCGCCGCCAGTTCGGCCGCGCGATCGGGAGCTTTCAGGGGGTGAGCTTCAAGCTTGCCGACATGGCGCTCGAGATCGAGGCGGGCACCCATCTCCTGTATCACGCCGCGTGGCTCAAGCAGCAAGGCAAACCGTTCAAGAAGGAGGCGGCCATGGCGAAGCTGTTCTGCTCCGAGCTCGCCATGCGCGCCACCACGGCCGCGGTGCAGATCTTCGGCGGCTACGGATACACCACCGACTATCCGGTCGAGCGCATGATGCGCGACGCGAAAGTGTGCGAGATCGGTGAGGGGACCAGCGAGATCCAGCGCATCGTCATCGCGCGCGAGATTCTCGGCGACATCGCGAAGTAGTGCTCCGAGGCTCGAGACTTGAAACGCGAGATCCTGATCAACGGGAGCCAGCGGGAGACCCGCGTGGCCATCCTCGAGGACGACCGGCTGGTCGAGCTGATGGTCGACCGGCCGGATCACCGGCGCAGCGTCGGCGATATCTACCTGGGCAAGGTCGAGGCAGTGCTGCCGGGCATCCAGGCGGCGTTCGTCGACATCGGTCAGGAAAAGAGCGCGTTCCTGCATGCCTCCGACCTGCTCGAGCCCGACGAAGACGAAGAGGCGGAGGACGAAGACGAGGCGCCGGCGGAGGTGGCGGCCGACATCGGGGCGGAGGCGCCGGCAGTCGAGCGGCGCGCCGTAGAGGACGTCGCCACGGAGAGCGATGAGCGGCGCCCCTGGCGCGGGCGCGACCGGCGGCAGCGGAACCGGGGCGCCGCCAGCGCCGAAAAGGTCGAGTCGCGCCAGCGCGAGGTAAGCTCGCGCCGCCAGTTGCCCAACATCGCCGACATCCTGAAGAAGGGGCAGACGCTCCCGGTGCAGGTCACCAAGGAGCCGATCAGCAGCAAGGGCTCGCGGGTCACCGCCCAGATTTCCCTGCCCGGCCGATTCCTCGTCTACATGCCGTACGGCTCCAAGGTCGGCGTGAGCCGAAAAATCGAAAGCAGGGAGCAGCGGCACAAGTTGCGCGAAATGGTCGGCAAACTGCTGCCGAGCGACGCGGGTGGGGTCATCGTGCGCACGGTGGCGGAGGGCGTCACCGAGGAGCACTTCAAGCGCGAGATCGATTCGCTGCTCGCGCAGTGGCGCCGCGTCAACCGAAAGAAGTCGTTCATTCGACGCGCGCCGGCGCTCCTGCAGCGGGAGACGAGCCTCACCCGCGGGCTCATCCGCGACGTGTTCAGCTCGAAGGTTGACGCGCTCTGGGTGGATACGCGCGAGCTGTACAACGAGGTCGAGCAGTACCTGTCACAAGTGGACCCGGAGCTCATGAGCCGGGTACACCTCTACGACGAGCCCGCGCCCCTCTTCGACAAGTTCGACATCGAGGCGGAGATCCGCGACCTCTTCAAGGCGCGGTGCGAGCTGCCCACCGGGGGTTCGCTGGTGATCCAGCCGACCGAGGCGCTGGTGTCGATCGACGTGAACACCGGGCGTTACACCGGGAAGAAGGACCCGGAGAAGACGATCCTGCGCACCAACCTCGAGGCAGCGCGCGAAATCGCCCGGCAGATCCGGCTGCGCGACATCGGCGGCATCATCGTCTGCGACTTCATCGACATGGAAACCCGCTCGAACCGGGACAAGGTGTTGCAGGAGCTGCGCACCCACCTGGGCCGGGACCGGGCGCGCACCAAGGCCTTTGCCGTCTCGGAGCTCGGACTGGTCGAGATGACGCGCCAGCGGGTGCGCCCGTCGCTCTGGCACTCGATGACGACAGAGTGCCCCACCTGCGCCGGATCGGGCCGGGTGTTCACCCCCGAAGTGGTGACCCGCAGGCTGGAACGATCGCTGCGCCGTGCGGGCCAGGAGCACCGCGAGCAGCAGATCATGGTGCGCCTGCACCCTGAGGTCGCGCTCTATCTGCTGGAGGAGGAGCCCAAGTTCCTCCAGACGCTCACCAAGCTCACCGGCATCGAAATCGAATTGCGCGACGACCCGATGATGCGGCTCGATGAGTTCAGGCTGATGAGCAGACCGGCGGGGAGGGACGTCACCGAACTATACGCCGTCGCCTGAGCGCCGGCGGATTGACACGCGGCGCGCGGCGGATACGATTAGACACTCGAGCGTCGGTCGATTCCCGAAGCCCGTTACCTGTGACGTTGAAATTCCACGGCAGCGCGCGCATCTCTGCGGCCCCGGGCCCTGGGCCCGCACGTCAAACATGCCCCGATCGCTGGTATACCCCCCCCCCCAAGAAATAGCGCCGGCCCCGGCAGCTCCTGAATGACGCGGCCATCCCCGGCCGCGCTGGCCGCAGCACGCCGACTGTGGGCGTCCGGTGCGAACGACGCCGCGACGCCCGACGACGTCGGCGCGGTGGCATCGCGCATCTTCGCGCAACTGGGCCGGGGACTCGCCCGCTGGATCGGACCGGACGGCTACACCGCGCTGCTCAATCGGGCGCTCGGGCTTGCGCGGCAGGAGCATGGGGCGCTGCTCGGCCTCATGTGGCGCGAGAGCGCCGCCCCGGACTTCGCCGCCGCGGCGCAGGTGTACGGCGTCGCCGCGGTGCGGGCGGGTGTGGTGGCCATGCTGGCGACGTTCATCGATCTCCTGGCACGCATCATCGGCGAAGACATGGCCGTGCAACTCGTCGAGCGCACCAGGCCCCTGAGCGGGCCCGGTGCACCTGAATCCGATACGGTTGGAGGACGCGATGCCTAAGAAGCGTGCGCGGGTCAAGCCTGCGCGCGAGCGGAGCGAGCGCAAGCGCGCGCCGCTGGAGTTGCTGCCGACCGGCGTGCCGGGGCTGGACGAAGTGCTCGGCGGAGGCTTGCCCGCGCTTTCGTTCAACCTGATCGCCGGCGGGCCCGGCACCGGGAAAACGACGCTGGCGATGCAACTGATGTTCGCCAATGCCAGCGCCGAGCACCCCGCGCTCTATTTCACGTTGTTGGGCGAGACCTCGCTCAAGATGCTGCGTTACCAGCAGCTGTTCGAGTTTTTCGATCGGGCTCGCGTCGGGTCGGCGATTCACTTCCATAACCTGAGCGAGGAGGTGATGGACGGCGACCTCGGGGCGGTCCTCGCGCGGATCGTCGAAGAGGTGGACCGCATCCGACCAGCGTGGGTCGTCATCGACTCGTTCCGCTCCCTGGCGCGGACCGGCGCCGAGGAGCAATCGGACCGCGCGCTCGACCGATTCGTGCAGCGCCTGGCCCTCCACCTCACGACCTGGGAGGTCACCTCCTTCCTCATCGGGGAGTACGAGGAGCAGGAGTTGCGCAATCCGGTCTTCACCGTCGCCGACGGCATCCTCTGGCTCTCCCAGGCGCCGGACCGCAACTCGGTGGTGCGCAAGCTCCAGGTCGTGAAGGCGCGGGGCATGGCGCTCATGCCCGGCCTCCATACGATGCGCATCACCGATCGGGGCGTGCAGGTATTTCCCCGGATTCCCGAGCGGCCCGACACCGGCCGGCGCGCCAGAGGCGCGCGGCTTTCGACCGGGATTCCGGGCCTCGACGAGATGATGGACGGCGGCATACCGGCCGGCGATTCGCTGGTGCTCGCGGGCTCGACCGGCACCGGCAAGACGACGTTCGCGACCCAGTTCGTCGCGGCCGGGCTCCGCGCCGGCGAGCATGTGGTGATCGCGGTGTTCGAGGAGCACCCCGACGTCTATCTCAACCAGGCCAGGTCCTCGGGCGTAGATTTCCGGGCGGCCCTGCGCGACGGCCGGCTCCGCATCATGTACCTCCGGCCGCTCGATCTGTCGGTGGACGAGACGCTGGAGGAAATCCGCACCGCGGTGCGCGAAATCGACGCGACCCGCGTCGTCATCGATTCGATTTCGGGATTCGAGATGGCGCTGGCCCCGACGTTTCGGGAGGATTTCCGGGAGTCCCTCTACCGCCTCATCGGCACGCTCACCGGACTCGGCGTCACCATCTTCTCGACCGTCGAAGTGGTGGATGCCAGCGAGGGGCTGCGGCTCACCGGGTATCGCGTCTCCTTTCTCACCGACGATATCATCACCCAGCGCTACCTCGAGGTGGAGGGCGAGCTGCTCAAGGTGCTCGCCATCATGAAGATGCGCGGCAGCAACCACAGCACCGAGTTCCGGGTCTACGAGCTCACGCCGAACGGCGTGCTGATGCGCCAGTCGCTGCGGGATTACGACGGCATCCTCACCGGGATGCCCACGCGCCAGGACCGGCTGGGGCACGGGCGCTATCCGGGACTCACCGAGCAGGAGATCCTGGTGCTCGAGGCGATCGTCCGGTGGGGTGCCGAGTCGCGCAGCGCGATCGAGGAGCAAACTGGGCTGGCGCGCGAGGCGCTCGATGCCATTCTCGATCGCCTGATTCAGCTGCGTTACGTGAGCCACACGGGCACCATGTTTCGAGGCGTCGCGCAGCCGCGCGGCCCCTGAACGGAGGCAGCGTGACCCATCGCGAGCGGGAGCGCCGGCAGCGCGAGCGCGATGATCTCTTTCGTCAGTTGGTGGAGCTTGCGCCCGACGCGCTCCTGATCCACCACGGCGAGCGGATCGTGTTCGCCAACAGCGCGGCCGTGCAGCTCGCCGGGGCGCCGGACCGGGACGCGCTTGTCGGCCAGCCGATCAGCAGGTTTCTCGACCCGCCCTATCTCAAGGCCGTACGGGCCGAGCTGGTCGAGGGCGCAGACCCGGCCGAGCTCGCGGCGCCGGTGCGCGACCGCTTTCGCCGGCTGGACGGAACGGTGGTCGACGTCGAGGTGCGGGCGCTCGCGTTCATGGACGACGCGCAGCTCTCGGTGCATCTGGTCATCCGGGACATCACCGACCGGCTCGGGGCGGAGGCGGCGGTGCGCCGGGCCGAGCAGCACCTGCAGCACGCCCAGCGGATCGAGTCGGTCGGAGCGCTGGCGGGCGGCGTGGCGCACGAGGTCAATAATATGATGACGGTGATCCTGGGCTTCAGCGAATTTCTCCTTCAGCAGCCTGGCCTGGGCGCCGACCGGCTCGCCGAGGTGCGGGAAATCGCCAAGGCCGCCCAGCATGCCACCGCGGTCACCCAGCAGCTGCTCGCCTTCAGCCGCCGAAGCTTCTATCAACCGCGGCCCGTCGATCTCGATGCGGCGGTACATTCGCTCGAGCCCGTCATCCGGCGCCTGCTGGGGGAAGCTCGCCGGCTCGTGATTACGTCTCGTGATCAGCCGTGGGTGGTGGCCGACCCGGGCCAGTTGGAGCAGGTGATCGTGAACCTGGCACTCAACGCACGCGACGCGATGCCGGCCGGTGGTGAGCTCGCGATTGACACCGCCGAGACCGAGCTCCCGAGCGCCGCCGCCGCGGCGGATGGCGGGGAGATTCCGCCGGGCCACTACGCCGCGCTCACGGTGCGCGACTCCGGCACCGGCATGGACGCCGCGACGCGGGCCCGGATGTTCGAGCCGTTCTTCACCACCAAGCCCTTCGGGCAGGGCACCGGGCTCGGTCTGGCCGCCGTCTATGGTATCATCACGCAGAACCAAGGACATATCGGCCTGACGAGCGCGCCGGGGCAGGGCAGCGCGTTTACGCTGTACCTGCCGGCGGTGCCCCGCCCGGCCACCACCGAAGCGCGGCCGGGCCGCGCGCGCAGCGTGGATGCGCCGCGGCCCGGCGGAACCATTCTCGTGGCCGAAGACGATGCGGCGGTGCGCGCCATCATCGCGCGAAGTCTCGCGCAGCGCGGCTTCCAGGTGCTCGAGGCATGCGACGGAGGCGACGCGCTCGAGGTGGTCGAGCGGCTGGGACCACCCGACCTGGTGCTCACCGACCTCATGATGCCGCGGATCGGCGGGGCCGAGCTCGCCCGCGGACTCCGGCAGCGCTGGCCGGCGCTGCCGATCCTCTTCATGTCGGGTTATTCGGCCGAACAGTTGCGCGAGGACCGCCCGGCCGGGTTCGAAGGTGCGGTCCTCCAGAAGCCGTTCACTCCCGAAGCGCTCATCAGGCAGATCGACGCGGCGCTTGCTCACAAGTCCCGCCTGGGCTAGTTTTGCAGGCTATTTACCAGGATCGGGATCTTCATGTACGCAATCTTCCGGGCCGCCGGCAAACAGTTTCGCGCGGAGCAGGGCAAGACGCTCAGGCTTCCGCTGCTCGAGGCGGCGCCGGGCGCCAAGCTCACCTTTAGCGACGTGTTACTCTCGTCGGACGGGCAGACCATCCGCGCGGGTCAGCCGCTCGTGCCGGGCGCGTCGGTCGAGGCCGAGGTGGTGGGCGAGGGCAAGGAGCCCAAGATCTACGTATTCAAGTTCAAGCGGCGGAAAGGATACCGCCGGAAGACCGGGCATCGGCAGCGGTACACCGAGGTCCGCATCACGGAGCTCAAGCTCGGCTGAGGAAAGCATGGCACACAAGAAGGGCGTCGGCTCGAGCCGGAACGGGCGCGACAGCAATCCGAAATACCTGGGCGTGAAGCACTACGGCGGCGAGACGGTGCGCGCGGGAAACATCCTCGTCACCCAGCGCGGCACCAGAATCCATCCGGGCAAGAACGTGCGCCGTGCGCGCAACGACACCTTGTTCGCCCTGGTGGACGGCGTGGTGACGTTCGAGTTCAAGGACAAGAACCGCCGCAAGGTGTCGGTGTATCCGGCCGAGTCGCCCACCGAATCCTGAGGTCCGCGGGCCCGGGCCCGAATCATGAGCGGGGTGCGGAGCTGTTTCCGCACCCCGCTGGCGTTTTATTTGAGAGAGGGCCGCCGGCCCAATTGGGAGGTCATTATGACACAATTGATCGATCGGCTCAATCGCGAGCTGGAAACATTCGGCCGCAAGGCACACGCGGCATTCGACGAAGGCAAGCTGCAGCTCGAGCTGTTGCGGCTCCGGCGCCAGCAGGACACGGCGGCGCGCGATCTCGGCCTGCTCACGCACCGCCGCGAGCGCGGCGGCCAGGTGGACGTGCGGCGGGTGGACTCGCTGCTCTTCCGGCTGGACGATTTGGAAGCTCGAATCGGGCAGCTCGAGACGGAGATCGCGGGCCGGCGGCGCGCCCGGCGCGAGCGCGCGACGGCAAGTGAAGTGCCGGAGGCAGACGGCGTCGAGCAGCAGCCTGCGGGCGGTGAAGCCGCCGGGACGATCTAAACCCGGAGCGCGGCCGCGATGCGGTCCGGCCAGTTCCCGCAGATGGCGTCTACCCCGAGCGCCGCGAGCCGGCGGCACTCGTCCCGCCCATCCACCGTCCACCCGATGACCTCGCCCCCGGCCCTGTGGACCGCCTCCACGAGGGCACGGTCAATTAGCGGATATTCCGGCCACAGCGCTCCGGCGTCGGCGGCGCGAAGCGTGGCTGCGGCATCGGCCGGGTAGTCGACCACCAGCAAACCCCGGCGGAGCTCGGGCCGGCGTCGCCCCAGCCGCCGCACGATACGTTGGTCGAAGCTGTGTACCGCATAGCGCGAAGGCGCGGGGCCTGCATCGAGCACGGCGAGCAGCCGCGCATCGAACCTGCCGGGGAGCGCCTTCACCTCCACCCATACTTCGTGGTCGCCGAGGATCTCGAGCGCTTCGGACAGGAGCGGAAGGCGCTCGCCGTTCGGCAATCTGAACTCGCGCGCGGTCGCGGCCGAGAGCGTGGCGATCATTCCAAGATCGAGCAGCAACGGATCGTGATGCACGACGATTTCGCCGTCGGCCGTCGCATGGACGTCGAGCTCGACGCCGTCGGCGCCCAGCTCGATCGCCTGGCGGAACGCGTCTGCGCTATTGGCCCAGGCATGGCCCGACGCGCCGCGGTGGGCGAGAATACGGGGCCGACGAGTGGAGGGCATGGCGCGAAAATAGCCTCGGGCAGTGGTCAGCGCGATCCTGACAGCAGCGAAATCGCTTCATCTGATCCATCGAAGTCATTACCGCGTTGCCGCTTGGCGGCCTGCGCTCACCGGTTGGTGGAGGACGCCCGTGGATCGTCGTACGCTGGACGTCGCCCGACCCCGCTCGCTTAACGCCCCGCAGCCTCCCGCGTCACACCGCGCTGAATGAGTGCCAGACGCGGCGTTGACGCGCCCAAGGCCCGCGGGCCCGAAGCCGATGCGCCGACCGACGCCGACCTCGTCGCGGCCTACCGAACCGGGGACGAGCGCGCGGCCGCCACGCTGGTGCACCGCCATCTCGCCGCCGTCGGGCGCTTCCTCTACAGTACGGGTGCGGGCACGAGCGACATCGAGGATCTCACGCAGGAAACGTTCTTCCGCGCCTTTCGAAGCGTGCACGGGTGGCGGGCCGAGGCATCGTTTCGCAGCTGGCTGTTCACCATCGCGGGCAACTTGCTCAAGGACGACTACCGCAGGCGGAAGGGACGGCAAGTTGTCTCGATCGACGACCGTGACATTCCGGACCACGCCGATCCTGAGGCCGATCTCGCCGCGGCGGAGGCCGAGGAGCGGATGCGGCGAGAGCTGGGTCGCCTGCCGCGCCTCCAGCGAGAGGTGTTTCTCCTCCGGGCGCAGGAGGGCCGCTCGTACGAAGACATTGCGGTTGCGCTCGGAACTACGCCCGGCGCGGCACGGGTACACTACCATCATGCGGTCAAGCGATTGAAGGAGCTGGTGCGATGATGATCACGTGCGAACAGATGTCTGACCGCATGCCCGAGGTGTCGCTCGGACACGGCGCGTGGAGCGACGAGGAAACCGGGCACCTCGCGGCCTGCGGCGCGTGCCGGGACGAATGGGCGCTCGTGACGACCGCCGGCCGCCTGGGCATTGCCGCCCCGGCGGGGATCGACGTGCACCAGCTAACCGAGCGGGTGCTCGGCCGGCTCCGGGCCGAGGCGCTGCAGGACCGGCGGCGGCGGCAGGGGTGGGGCCTCGCGGGGCTCGCCGCGGCGGCGGCGCTGGCACTCGCTATCTGGACCGGTCAGCCCACGCGCCGCGTACCAGCCAGTGCGACTTCGGTCGAGGTCGGTGCCCTCGGCATCCCGCTCCCGGAGCTCGACAGCCTGGGGACGGACGACCTGCAGGCGGTGCTGCAGGCGATGAACCAGCCCGCGACCGCTTCCGATGACCCGGCGACTGCGCCGCTCACGGGCGACGACGACGCTGGCCTGGGCGACCTCGACACGACAGGTCTGAGAAGCCTGCTCAACGGATTGGAGGGCTGATGCGCGCGATCTGCTGGTGGTGCGTCGTGCTCCTCGCGGGCGCCGCGGTGCCGGCCCGCGCGCAGGTGCCCACCGGCCCGGATAAGGATCCTTCGCGCGCCGCCGCGCTGCGCCAGCAAATCGAAGATCGTTTTGCCGAGCGGGTGAAGGAGCAGCTCGGGCTCAGCGATGAGCAGGCCGCGCAGCTCCGAGTGACCGCGAACACCTACGGCGATCGCCGCCGCGAGCTCCAGCGCCGGGAGCGGGACCTGCGCCAGGCGCTCGCCGGGCAACTTCGGCCCGGCGTTGCCGCCAATCAGGACAGCGTCTCCCGGCTTACCGACGGCCTGGTCAACATCAAGTCGGCGTACGCGCAGACCTTTCGCGATGAAAACCGCGACATGGCCCGCTATCTGACACCGGTCCAGCGCTCCCGGCTCTTCGTCATGCGGGAGCGGCTCCAGCGCCGGGTGCAGCAGATCCGCGAGCGGCGCCGGGAAGAGCAGGGCCTCCCACCGGCCCGCGGCCGCGGGCGAAGGCCCGGGCCACGATTCCGCTATCAGAATCGATAGCGCACTCCGCCGTACACCGATCGCGGCTGGCCCGGCGCGATAAACTCGCCGGCACGGATCTCGGCGTAGGCGTGGTCCATCACGTTGCGCACGCCCAACTGCAGCACCGCATCTCCCACGCGATATTCGCCGCCGACATGCAGCAAGGCATAGGCGGGGAGTGTCACGCCCGGTTGGTCGAATGGCGTGTACGGACCCACGGCGTTGGTGCTCACCTGCGCGAGCCATGCCGCGCCCGGGGGTGACAGCTCGACCGCGGCCGAGCCCACGTACTTCGCCGTGTTGAACACCGGCGTCCCGGAGAGATCATCGCCATCCTCGGTGATGAAGTCGCGGTAGGTCGCGTCGGTAAAGGTCCAGTCTCCATGGGCCCGCAGCGCCGGGGTGAGGTGCGCGTCCGCCGTCAGCTCGACCCCCTGGCGGCGGCTCGCGCCACCGCTCGTGGTGGTGAGGGTGATCGGATCGAACGTCTGCTCGTTGCTCACGTCGGCCCGGAAGAGCGCGGCGCTCGCGGTCACCCGATGGAGATCGAGCTTCACACCCGCCTCGTACGCCCAACTCGTGATGAACGGCATCGACGGATCGGTGATGACGCCGTCGGCGGCGCGGAAGCCGCGCGACACGTTTACGTACACCGCGCCGAGCCGGGGGATGTGGTAGAGGGCGCCGAGCTTGGGGCTCACGACCGCGCGCGTGTCGGCCGCGGGGGGCTGCGTTTCGTCGGCGCCACCCGGCGCTGCGTCGGGCACCGGGGTGGGTGACGAGCGAGTGCCCAGGACGTCGACCCGGCTGCCGAGGTTCAGGCGGAAGTGATGGGTGAGATCGGCGCTCGACGCGAGGAACAGCGCGCCCGACGCCTGCCGCGCGCCGACGAGTGTGCGGGGCTCCTGGCGCACGCGCGCCTGCGTGAGCCAGTTCTCGTAATCGGCATGGTCCCACCGCCCTTCCGTGCCGACGGTCACCTCGGCGCGCGAGCCGCTCCAGGTGAGCGCACTCGTGGCGCCGAAGCCGTAGCGGGTGTCCTCCTCCTCCGACTGGCTGCCCGAGCCTTCGCCCTCGCCGGGTTCGGGGGGGATGTTGAGAAAGAGCTGCCAGCGGCCCTGGGTGGCGTAGACCGTCGAGCGCCACAGCAGCGAAGGGCCGGCAATGTAGCGGAGGCTTACCCGCTCCTGCGCGCGCCGCTTGAAGCCGCCGTCGGTCGGGTCCACCACCACGTCATAGTCGCGCGCGGCGAATTGGGCCGTCGTGAGATAGCCGGGCGAATCCCACCCGGCTCCATAGAGGCCGATGCCGGCGTCGATCGTCGCGCGATCGGAGAGCTGGTGCACTGCGCGGGCGTGGAGCTGTCCCAGATCGTAGCCGCTGTGCGGCCGCCATCCGCCTTCGCGCAGCCCGCGAACGCCCAACACGGCGCCGGTCGTCGGCTGGTCGACGCCGGTCAGAAAGCTGCCCTCGAGCCGTCCATACGCGCCGCCCGAAAGCTCGGCACGGCTCCCCTGCATCCGCTCGAGCGTGCGCACGTTGACGACCCCGGCGAGCGCAAAGTTGCCGAAGCGCGGGTTCACCGGACCGTCGATCACCTCGACATCGTGGATGGCCTCGGGAAAGAGCAGGCTCCAGTCGTTGTAGCCCTCGGCGTGGCCGTTCACCGGCTCGTTCACCGGCACGCCGTCGACCCAGAGTGCCAGGTCGGTCGAGTGGTCGGAGCTGAAGCCGCGGAGCGATGCGGTGGGCGCGAAGCCCGGCCCCTGACCCTGCTCGTGCACCTCGACGCCGGCCGTCTGGCGCAACAGGTCCCACGGGTTCGTGGCGGGGGCGCGCTCGATTTCGCCGGCGGACACGGTCGTGCTCGAGGCGGGCGACTGGCGCCGCATCGGCGTCGCGGTGACGGTCACCTCTTTGAGCGTGGTGACCGGCCGGACGAGCGTATCCGATCGCTGGCGCAGCGTGTCGGGCTGCTGCCGGGCGGTGTCGGGGTGCGCTGGCTGCTGTGCGCGCGCGGCTGCCGGTGCGGCGAGAGCGTTTGCCCACCAGAGCAAAAGCGCGACGGCAACGCGTCGCGCGACGAAAACATGTCGCATGAAGGCTCCGCAAATCTCGGGTCGTGATAAGCCGGCGGTGGGAATGGCACCGCCGGGGCGACCGGATCAGGCGCGGAGCGTGGGCGGACCGATGGGGAAGGGGAGGCGATGATCGCGCGGTGCCCGGAGCGGCGCGGCGGCCGGCGCGATCGGCGCCGGCGGCGATGCGGGCGTGTAGGCCGCGACCGGCGCCGCGGCCGCATCCGGAAGCGAGCAGACGGCGCAGGCGGCGATGCAGAGATCGCAGCAGTCGCCGGGGTGCTGACCCGAGTGGTGTCCCTGGTGGTGCCCGTGTTCGGCGTGGTGCAGCGGGGCGGCGTCGGCCAGGAGCGGCATCGCCGCGCCCACACCGGGAAACGTCGCGAGGAGGGCGAGCGCCAGCAGGCGGCGCAGCGGGCGGGCCATGCGCATCGTCAGGCGGCGCCGAACCTGGCCGCGTACGCCTGCATGGCGCGCACGATGGCCGCGCGCGCGGCGGCCGCATCCTCGAAGCCGCGGGTGACCGTTCGGGTGCCCTCGAGGTCCTTGTACACCCGGAAGAAGTGCTCGACCTCGCGCAGGTAGTGCGGCGGAACGTCGGCGAGATCGTTGATGCCTTCGGAGTAGGGATCGCCGAGCGGAACGGCAAGCACTTTTTCGTCGGCGATGCCGCGGTCCACCAGGTGGAAGAGCCCGACCGGGCGCGCCTCGACCAGGCAGCCGGTGAAGACCGGGATGGTCATGAGGACGAGGATGTCGAGCGGGTCGCCGTCATCGGCGAGGGTGCGTGGGAGGAAGCCGTAGTCGCCGGGATACTGGACCGCGCTGAAGAGCACGCGGTCGAGGCGGAAGACGCCCAGCTCCTTGTCCAGCTCGTACTTGTTGCGCTCGTTGGTGGGGATCTCGATCACGGCCGTCACCTGCTCGGGCGGCGCTCTGCCCGTGGGGATGTCGTGCCACGGGTGGAAGTGGCGCGCGGGCGCGGGGCGGGCGGCGGGTGCGGACGGCGCGGGCATAGGCGCAGAATAGTATCGGCGAACGGGCGTGGAACAAGGTTCGACGCGAGGCAGCGCGTTCGCGGCGTGTCCGCGCGCTTGCGTGGCGCCGAGCGCCCCGCGAGGTTACCCGCCGGGCCCGAGTGGCGGAATGGCAGACGCAGTGGACTCAAAATCCACCGGGGGCAACCCCGTGCGAGTTCGACTCTCGCCTCGGGCACTACGCCGCCAGCACGTCCGCCCACCTCCCAGGCTCGCCCAGAATCATCCCGGTTCCGCGCACCACCGAGGTGAGCGGATCGAGATCCACCCGCACCGGCAGCCCGGTCTCGTACGTGAGGAGCGCGTCGAGCCCGCGGATCATCGCACCGCCGCCCGTCAGCACGATCCCCCGGTCCACCAGGTCCCGCGAGAGCTCCGGCGGCGTTGCCTCGAGCACCCGACGCACCGCGTTCACGATTCGCTGCACCGGCTCGTGCATCGCGTCGCGCACGCCGACCGACTCCACGGTCACGGTGCGCGGGAGTCCCGAGATCAGATCGCGGCCGCGCACCGGCAGCGTCTGCTCGACCTCGAACGGCGCCGCCGAGCCGAGCGCGAGCTTCACCCGCTCGGCGGTCGCGTCGCCCACCAGCAGGTTGTAGTGCTTCCGCAGGAACTGGACGATCGCCTGGTCCATCGCATCACCGCCGGTACGGATCGACGCATCGCACACGACGCTCCCGAGCGAGAGCACGGCGACGTCGGTCGTGCCGCCGCCCACGTCCACCACGAGGCTCCCTGACGGCTCGTTCACGGGCAGGCCCGCGCCGATCGCGGCGGCCACCGGCTCGTCCACCGTGCGGAGCCGCTTGGCGCCGGCGCTCCGAGCCGCGTCGCGGACGGCGCGGCGCTCGACATCGGTGATGCAAGAGGGGACGCAGACCAGCACGCTTGGCTTCATCCGAATGAGATGTCGGTCGAGCACCCGCCGAAGGAACGTGCGAAGCAGTTGCTCCGCCACGCTGAAGTCGGCGATCACGCCGTCCTTGAGCGGGCGGATGACCCGCACGCCCGCGGGCGCGCGGCCGATCATCCGCTTGGCGTCGAGGCCGGCGCCGAGCACCTCGCCGCCGGGGCCGACGGCGGCGACGGTGGGCTCGTCGAGCACCAGCCCCTCGCCCTGAACCACGACGAGCGTATTCGCGGTGCCCAGATCGACGGCGAGATCGGTGGCGGGGCGCCAGATGCGGCGGAGGAATGCGGGCGCGGCGAGCGGACGAGAAGGCGCGGCGAGGGCCGCGGCCGGATGGGGATGAAGCACTGCGGTCATGACGTACGTCCTTCGGGGCTGGCGGCGCGGCGGCCGAGTCTTTCGATAGAGAGCAACGCAGGCGGGCGACGAGCGCGGAGCCGTGCAGATGTCCCTGGGGCTCGCGATTCACGCGAGGGTTGACGATGCGCATTCGAGCTCACGCAGACGGAGGCGGCGCGGCGCCGAACACGCGGGGCATGCGATACCAAGTTCCATGCCATGCAAGGTTTCGCAGCGATCACTGGCCCGGGGCTTGCTGATTTCGGGGTCGATCGCGTACCGTCATGCCGGTCGAGGCGCCGGCGTTCCGGTCTGCCAGTACCGTCTTCAACTCATCCATGCGACGCACGATCGCGATTTTCTCCCTTTGTTGGGGAGCAGCCCTCTTTCTGTGCCCACGCCCGGGCGCCGCACAGGCGATTCCGGCGGCCCTCGCGCGCGATCTGGACCAGTGGTACGGTCACGCGACGCAGGCAGCACCGGGGCAGTGGGGCGTCGCGATCGCCAACGCGGCGGGCGAGGTGCTCTGGTCCGCCAATCCGGACGAGCCGCTCCTGCCGGCCTCGACGGCCAAGATCTTCACGACCGGGTTCGCCCGGAGCATCGTGGGCCCCGACGCGACGCTGCCGACACGGGTGGTCGGGCTCGGGCACGTCGATTCCGCCGGGACGTGGCAGGGAGCCTGGACCCTCGAGCTGAACGGCGACCCGACGTTCGAGCGCACCCTGCGGTCCGGCCGAATGCTCCGCCAGCTCACGGCTCAGCTCCACGCCCTCGGGGTGCGCACGCTTATCGGCGCGCTCACGACCACGAGCGCTAACGGGCGCACGGCGACCGTGATTCCCGCGGCCTGGGACGGCCGCTACCCAGGCGAGCTCTACGCCCCGCCGATCGGCGCCGTGACACTGCACGAGAACACGGTGAGCATCACGGCGCGTCCGGGCCGAAAGCTGGGCGACCCGCCGGAAGTCGTCTTCACGATCCCGGCGGGACTGGAGTCGATGGTGCGCGTCGAGGCGAGCACCGCCGCGGGCAGCGCGCGCCACCTTCACATGGCGGCAACCGGCGACGGTGGGTGGACCATCACGGGCAGCATCGGCCTGTCTGCGCGCCCCCAGGGCTTCAGTGCGGTGGCGGAAGACCCGGAGCAGGTGCTGGAATGCGCATGGGGCGCGGCGCTCGAGCGGGCCGGCATCGCCTGGGACCGCGGTCGCGTCACCCCGCGTACGAGTCCGGACGACGCGCCCGCCGTGCTGGCCGAGGTGTCGTCCCCTCCATTCGACTCGATTGCGAGCGAAGTAAACCGGCGGAGCCTCAACGTCGGCGCCGAGCTGCTGTTGCGCTGGGCGGCTGGTGCGGGCCACGGGCCAGAGCGGCTCACGCGACACGTGCGCCAGGTCGTTGGCCCGGCGGCGGTCGTGGAGCTGCACGACGGGAGCGGTCTCTCACCCGATGACCGGGTGGCCGCACGCACGGAGGCGCTTTACCTCGCGCAGCTGCCGAGACGGCCCGGAGCCGAGGAGTTCCCACTGCTGCTGCCGGCCAACGGCATGGGCACGCTGCGCCGGCTCGGGCGCGGGGTACTGGCGCCGGGCGTCGTGCGCGCCAAGACGGGCACGCTGGACAGCGTTTCCGCGCTTGCCGGCTACCTCGGCCGCCGCGACGGCGTGCTGGTGATCAGCGCACTCTATAACGGCGCCCGCGCGCGCACCGCCAAGCGGGCGCAGTGGGCGCTCTTCCGCCTGCTCGGCGCCGGCGGCGTCGATCTCGCGACGGCGGGCAGCGAGACCCAGCTCGGCGGCGACGAGGCCGGATCGCCCTAGGCGCTTGTGCCGGAGGGCGAATAGGCGCAGTATGGGTGCACCGATTTTCCGGTGCGCCGACCGATGTCCAATCCCGAGCGCCGCTCGCGCGAGCGGTTCCCGTACACCTCCGAAAGCTGCCCGTTGCTCGTCATCGACGAGCGGGCCTACGAGATCATCGACCTGGGCGAACGCGGGCTGCGCGCCCGCTGCGGCGATCCCGAGCGTTGGCTGCTCGGCTCGATCGTCGAGGGCACCGTGTGGCTCCAGCGTGATTCCAAGGTGCGCGTCGAGGGCATCGTGGTGCGCGCCGGCGCCGGCGAGCTGGTGCTGCGCCTGAGCCGCGAGGGGATTCCTGCCCGCGCGCTCCTCGGTGAGCTGCGCTACGCTCAGCGCCCCGAATCCTGAACCCCGAGAGCCTGATCCACGATTGGAACGGCGAGCGACCGCCGTCGCCCGCGGCTGTCCGGTGCCCCGCGCTCAACGACGAAACCCTCCGCGACGGTCTCCAGAGCCCCTCGGCAATCGATCCCGGCCCGGACCTGAAGCTCCGTCTGCTGCACTTGATGGCTGAGCTCGGCATCGGCGCGGTTACGCTGGGATATCCGGCGGCGGGGCCGCGGATGCTCGCGCAGACTCGGCTGCTCGCGTCGGAAATCGCGCGGGCGCGCTTGCCGCTCGCGGGCAACTGCGCGGCTCGCACGCTCGAGGCGGACCTGGCGCCGATCGCGGCGGTGCAGGCCGAGACCGGCGTGGCGCTCGAGGCGGCGGCGTTCATCGGCACTTCGGGCGTGCGCATGGCGGCGGAGGGGTGGACGCTCGGCGGGATGGTCGGCGCGCTCGAGCGGGCGGTGCGGTTCGCGGTGGGCCAGGGGCTCGCGGTCATGTTCGTGGCGGAGGACGCGAGTCGCGCGGCACCCGCCACGCTCCGCACCCTCGGGCGTGCGGCCGTCCAGTGCGGCGCGCGGCGCATCTGCCTCGCGGACACCGCGGGCTCCGCCACGCCGGAGGGTGTCCGGCGGCTGGTGCAATTCGTCCGGGAAGAGGTCGTGGCGCCCTCGCCTGAGCCGGTAGGCATCGACTGGCATGGGCACCGCGATCGCGGACTCGCGCTGGCAAACTGCCTCGCGGCGATCGACGCCGGTGCGGACCGGGTGCACGCCACCGCGCTCGGCACCGGTGAGCGCGCGGGCAACGCGGAGATGGAGTTGCTGCTCGCCAATCTCGGGCTTCGCGGTTGCACATACGGTGACCTCACCCGGCTTCCCGAATACTGTATCACTGCCGCGCGTGCGATGGGGGTCGCGATCCCGGCCAACCACCCGGTGGTGGGCGGCGATGCATTCCGTACGGCGAGCGGCGTGCACGCGGCGGCCGTGCTCAAGGCGCTCGGGCGGGGGGACGATGCGCTGGCCGACGCGCTCTACTCGAGCTTGCCGGCCCGCGAGTTCGGGCTCGCGCAGCGGATCGCGATCTCGCCGATGTCGGGCAAATCGAACGTGCGGCACTGGCTCGCCATGCACGGCTACGACGCGGGGGACTCGGCGCTCATCGCGGCGCTGCTCGCGGCGGCCAAGGCCGCGGATCATGCGCTGGCGGACGCGGAGTGCGAGGCCGCGGTGCAGCGCGTGCTCGGGGCGCGCGACGCAGCGCCCGCATGACCGTCCTCTCCTTCGCCGATATCACCATCGCCTTTGCCGGCGTGCCGCTCGTGCGCGAGGTCACGTTTACCGTGGCGCGCGGGGACCGCTGGGGCGTGGTAGGCCGGAACGGAACGGGCAAGACGACGCTGTTCCGCCTCATCGAGGGCGAGCTTGCGCCCACGCGCGGGGTGGTGTCGCGGGCGGCGGCGCTCAGGGTGGGGCTGCTAGACCAGCACCGGGAATTCACCGAATTCGCGTCGCCGTGGGAGGTGGCTGCGGCGCCGGTCGCGGGCCTGCTTGCGCGGGAGCGCGAGCTGGCCGAGCTGGCGGACCGGATCGCCGCGCTCGGCGAGCGCTGCCCTCCGGAGCTGCTCGAGCGGTACGGCCACCAGCTGGAACGCTTCCAGCGCGAGGACGGCTACCGCGTGGCCGCGCGCGTCGATGCGGTGCTGCACGGGCTCGGGTTCGATCCAGCGGAGGCGCGCACGCGCGGCATCGCCGGGTTGAGCGGCGGCGAGCGGGGGCGGCTCGGCCTTGCGGCCCAGCTCGTCGCCGCGCCGGATCTGCTCCTGCTCGACGAGCCGACCAACCACCTCGATCTCGAGACCACCGCGTGGCTCGAGCAGTACCTCCTCGGCTTCGGGGGCACCAGCCTCGTGGTGAGCCACGACCGCGCCTTCCTCGAGCGCGTGGTCGATCACGTGCTGCACGTCGAGGGCGGGACAGCGACACCATACGCGGCCGGCTGGTCCGGCTTCATGCACCAACACGGCGAGCGCCGCCTCGCCGAGCAGCGGACGTTCGAGCAGCAGCGGCTCGCGATCGCGGCGGAGGAGGAGTACATCCGCCGCAACATCGCGGGGCAGAACAGCCGGCAGGCAAAGGGACGGCGCCGGCGGCTCGCGCGGGTCGAGCGGCTGAGCGCGCCGCCGGGCGACGAGGGCGCGATGGCGCTCCGGCTTTCGACGCCCGGCCGCGGCGGAGATCAGGTGCTCGTGGCCGAGCGTCTGCGGCTCGAGGCGGCCGGGCGCACGCTGCTCGAGGATTTCACCGCCACGATACGCCGCGGCGAAGTGGTGGGCCTCATCGGTCCGAACGGCGCCGGCAAGTCGACGCTGCTGCACGCGATCGCGGGCGAGCGACAGCCGGAGGCGGGCATGGTGCGGGTGCCGCCGTCGCTCGCGGTCGCGTACTATCGCCAGGATCTCACCCAGGTGCCGACCGAGCTCACGCTGTACGACGTCATCGCCGGACTGCGCCCCCACTGGGGTCGCGGCGCCGTACAGGACCACCTCGGCCGGTTCGGCTTCTCGGGCGACGAGGTGCTGCGCGTGGCTGGGACGCTCTCGGGCGGCGAGCGTGCGCGGCTCGCGCTGGCGATGCTCATGCTCGAGAGCGCGCACCTGCTTCTGCTCGACGAGCCGACCAATCATCTCGACGTCGAATCGATCGAGGCGCTGGAGGACTCCATCGAGGCGTACGACGGCAGCATCATACTCGTGAGCCACGACCGGGAACTGCTGCGCGCGGTGACGACGCGCGTCTGGCGCCTCGCCGAGGGGCGCATCACCGACTTCGGCGGTGGATTCGCCGAGTGGGAGGAGAGCGGGGCGCCGCGGGGGGAGCGCCGTCATGCTCCGCCCGATCTGGCGGCACGGCGGCGCGTGCGCGACAAGGAGAGCCGCCGCGCGGCCGATGCGGAGCGCCGCGGACGGCGCTCTTCCCTGCGCGCGGGGCGCCGCGAGCTGGCGGAGGCCGAAGCCGCGGCCCACGCGGCGGAAGGGCGCGTGGCCGAGCTGGCTGCGCGGCTTGACGAGCCGGCCGACTACACGGCGCCCGATGCGCGGGAGCGCGCCGGCGCGCTCTCGGCCGAGCTGGCGCGCGCACGGCAGGCGCTCGATGCGGCGCTCGAACGCTGGGCCGCCGCGGGCGCCGCAATGGAAGCGCTCGAGGCCACAGATCCGGCTGAACCTTGATCCGGGAGACATGCATGCGGGGTGACATCGGTCGGGTTGCTCGTACCTCGGCAACGATTGCCGCTGCCGTCGGGCTGCTCGCGACCACGGCGGTGGCGCAGGCGCCGAAGCTCGACCCCCGAGCGTCGAGCGATACCGGCGCGTTCGCGGCGCTCACCTGGCGCGAGATCGGCCCGTACCGGGGCGGCCGCTCGGTGGCCGTGGCCGGATCGGCCGCGCGGCCCAACGAGTACTACATGGGCACGACGGGCGGCGGCGTGTTCAAGACGACCGACGGCGGCCTCAATTGGCATGCGGTGTCCGACGGCTACTTCGGCGGGACGATCGGCGCGGTCGCGGTGAGCGAATCGAAGCCGGACATCGTGTACGTCGGTACCGGCGAGTTCGACATCCGCGGCAACGTCTCCCACGGCGACGGCGTCTACCGCACCGACGACGGAGGCAAGACCTGGCGCTATCTCGGCCTGGCCGAGACGCGGCAGATCTCGCGGGTGCTGGTGCATCCCAAGAATCCGGACGTGGTGTACGTGGCGGCGCTCGGGCACGTGTGGGCGCCGAACTTGGAGCGCGGCATCTACCGCAGCACGGACGGCGGCGTCACCTGGAAGAAGATTCTCTTCCGCAACGACTCGACCGGAGCGATCGATCTCGCCTTCGATCCCTCCGACCCCGCCACGCTCTACGCCGCGTTCTGGCAGGCCGGCCGCATGCCGTGGAAGCTGGTGAGCGGGGGTGCCGGAAGCGGGATTTTCAAATCGACGGACGGCGGCACAACGTGGAAGGAGCTGACGCGGAATCCGGGTCTTCCGCGCGGCATCATCGGCAACATCGGGCTCGCGGTGTCGCCGGCCAAGCCGTCGCGCGTGTGGGCCATCGTCGAGGCGGACTCGGGTGGCGTGTTCGTGTCGGACGACGCGGGCGACCACTGGCGGCGGGTGAACTCCGAGCGCAAGCTGCGCCAGCGCGCCTGGTACTACACCCGCATCACCGCCGACCCGCGCGACACCAATACGGTCTACGTGAACAACGTGCGGATGCAGCGATCGACCGACGGTGGGCGGACGTTCAAGGCCGTGCGCGCGCCGCACGGTGACAGTCACGCGCTGTGGATCGCGCCGGACGACCCGATGCGGATGGTCGAGGGCGACGACGGCGGTGCCACCGTCTCGCGCGACGGCGGGCACGGCTGGACGCCGCAGGCGTACGCGACCGGCCAGTTCTATCACGTCTCGACCACGACGCACTTTCCCTATCGAGTCTGCGGCGCGCAGCAGGACAACACGACACTGTGCGGGCCCAGCCGCTCGGAGGACGGCATCGGCATCGGCGAATGGTACGACGCGGGCGGCGGCGAGTCGGGCTACGTCGTGACCCGGCCCGATGAGCCGGATATCATGTACGCCGGAAGCTACGGCGGGTATCTCACGCGGCGCGACGCACGCACCGGTCTCATGCGCGACGTAAATCCGTGGCCGCGGAATCCGATGGGCCACTCGGCGGCAGACATCCGCTACCGATTCCAATGGACGTACCCGATCCTGGTGTCGCCCGACGATCCGAAGACGCTGTACGCCGGCGCCAACGTGCTCTTCCGCTCGACCGATGAAGGCGAGCATTGGGACGTGATCAGCCCCGATCTCACGCGGCACGATCCCAAGACGCTCGGGCCCTCGGGTGGACCGATCACCAAGGACCAGACGAGCGTGGAGTACTACGGCACGATCTTCACGATCGCGGAGTCGCCCAAGACGCGCGGAGTGCTGTGGACCGGCTCGGACGACGGGCTGGTGTACCTCTCGCGCGATGGCGGCGGGAGCTGGACCAACGTCACGCCGACGGACATGGCGCCATTCACGCGGGTGTCGATGATCGAGGCGTCGCCGCACGCGCCGGGCACCGCGTTCGTGGCGGCCAACCGGTATCAGCTCGACGATCTCCGCGCCTACGGCTGGCGCACCGACGACTATGGCGCCACCTGGCGGCGCATCGACGCCGGTCTCGAGCCGCCCGCGTTCGTGCGCGTGGTGCGGGAGGACCCCGCGCGTGCCGATCTGCTCTACGCGGGCACCGAGCGCGGCGTGATGGTGTCGTTCGACGGCGGCGCGCACTGGCGCTCGCTCCAACGGAACCTGCCGCCGGTGCCGGTGCACGACCTCGCGGTGAAGAGCGGCGATCTCGTCGCGGCGACCCACGGGCGCGGGTTCTGGATTCTCGACGATCTCTCGATGCTCCGCCAATTCACGACGGACTCAGGGGCGGCCGGGAGCGGCGTGGCGCATCTTTATCGCCCGCGCGACGCCTACCGGATTCAGTGGGGCCGCGCGGAACCGGGCAGCGGAGCGAATCCGCCGAGCGGGGCGGTTGTCTGGTACTCGCTGTCCAAGCCGCGGGAGCACGTCACCCTTCAATTCTTCGATTCAGCCGGCGCGCTGGTGCGGCGCTTCACGAGCGATCCCGACAGCCTCACCGCCGCCGACAGCCTCGCGTTCGAATCGCGGGTCGATAGCCTGGAGCGGCTCGGCGTTTCGCGCGCGAGCGGCGAAGAGCTGGCCCGACGGGAGGGCGAGGAGCCGGAGGAAGGTGAGGGCCCGCCCACGGCGCCGCGTCCGCCCCGCGTGGGGAACAAGGCCGGGCTCAATCGATTCGTGTGGGACCTGC
This sequence comes from Gemmatimonadales bacterium, assembly GCA_036279355.1. Classification (NCBI taxonomy): domain Bacteria; kingdom Pseudomonadati; phylum Gemmatimonadota; class Gemmatimonadia; order Gemmatimonadales; species Gemmatimonadales bacterium. The sequence goes on along the minus strand of DASUJH010000020.1, from coordinate 1,881 downwards.
GCGCGCCGGATGCGGTGGGCTTCGACAGCCTCGTCTTCTGGGCGGGCACGCTCCGCGGGCCAGTCGTGCCGCCCGGGCGGTACAGCGTGCGCATGAGCGTCGGGGGTGCGCAGTCCACGGATACGTTTGCCGTCCTCAAGGACCCGCGCACCAGCGCGACGCCGGCCGATCTGGCCGAGCAGTACGCGCTCCTTATCAAGATCCGCGACCGGACCTCGGCGGCGAACGAGGCGGTGCGCAACATTCGCCGTGTGCGCGCGGCGCTCGAAGACCGGGAGCACAGGGCGCCCACGGGCAGTGCCGCCGGGCTCGCACGCGTGGCGCGGCCGTTCGTCGCCCGGCTCGACACCATCGAAGCCGCGCTTTACCAAGTGAAGAACCGAAGCTCGCAGGATCCGCTCAACTATCCGATCCGGCTCAACAACGAGATCGCCGCACTGGCCGGGGTGGTTGCGAGCACGGAGGCGAAACCGACGGCGCAGTCGTACGCGGTCTTCGAGAAGCTCTCGGCCGAGCTGGATGGTTGGCTCGCGCGATTCACCGCTGAGCTGAATCGCGGCGTTCCGGCCGTCAACGCGGAGCTTGGCCGCCTCAAGCTGGAGCCAATTGAGATGCCCGACCACCCCTCCTCGGAGCTCCTATGAAGCGAGTCACCGGCATTGGCGGCATCTTCTTCAAAGCCAAAGACGCTCCGGCACTCCAGGCTTGGTACAAGCGGCACCTCGGAATCGATGTCCAATCTTGGGGCGGCGCGGCCTTTACCTGGACCGATGGGGAAGGCAAGCCGGTTGCCGGAACAACCGCCTGGTCCATTGCTTCGGCGCAAAGCGACCAGTTTGCGCCCAGCACTGCACCGTTCATGGTCAATTACCGGGTTGACGATCTCCACGCCCTCGTCAAAGTCTTACGCGAAGAGGGTTGCAACGTGCTCGAGAAGATCGACGATTCCGAGTACGGCAAGTTTGCCTGGGTCATCGATCCGGAGGGAAACAAGGTAGAACTCTGGCAACCGCCTGCCGGCCAATGATCGGGGGAATCGGCGCCGACGGGCACCCGCGGGCGAACAAGCGTTACCGAGCGGAGGACAGCCCCGAGGTTGACAGCGCCTGATGCAAGTGGATACTTGCTTGCATGGCAGACACCCATGACCGACTGCTCGAGGTCACCGCCCGCATTTTCGCGGAGGCGGGGTACCACGGCACCACCACCCGCCGCATCGCGCAGGAGGCCGAGGTCAACGAGGTCACGCTCTTTCGGCACTTCGGCACCAAGGAGGCGCTCATCCGCGAGGCGCTCTCCTCGGCCAACCTGCGGAGCCGGCCGATGCTCGATTCGGCGGCGCCTGACCCGAGCGGAGAGCTCGAGCGTTGGGCGCTCGCCGCCTTCCACCGCTTCTACCAGCATCGAAACCTCATCCGCCGCCTGATGGGCGATTCGGTCGAGCGCCCCGAGATCGCGCCGACCTTCTGCCAGGACGCCAACGAGGAATACCGGCAGCTCGCGCGGTTTCTCGAGACGCTCAAGTCGCAGGGCGAGGTGCGCGCAGATCTCGATGTCCTTCCAGCGTCCGGGATGCTGGTGGGCGCGCTGCTCTCGAACGCGCTCTGGCGCGATCTCTTTCCCGATGTCGAGCCGGCAGAGGACACGGTCCGCGGATATGTGAGCGTGCTGCGCCGCGCGGCCGGTCTCGAACGCAAGGCAAAGCGATGAGGGACCGCGCTCGATGTGAGCGGCCGCACGTCCTGGGCGCGGGGCGCGGTGGCACCTTGGCCGGCATCATGGGGTTTCGGAAGCTTGCGTGCGCGCTCGCGCTCGCCGCGGGTGTGGGCCCGATGGCCGCGCGCGCGGCGGCGCAGACGCCCGCGCAGAATCACGCCGGCG